>JBPEXA010000063.1:0-22969 GCA_052032135.1 Thermoanaerobaculia bacterium
GAGCGCCGGCACCGGCTCGTCGACGTCGCCCGTCGCCGCGGCCGCCTGGTCGATCTCGACCGTGGCGGCGGCGGCCATCATGTCGTCGACCTCTGTCGCGGGCGGCGGCGCGACGTCGGGCACCGCCTCGGCGAAGATCCCGCTCAGCGAGGTCGGCCACCCGCCGTCGATCGGGAACGGCCGTCGCTCGGTGGCGCCGATCACCTGGCGCTCGGACGCCGTCGGCGGCGGCAGGTCGCCGAGATCGACGGCGGAGGTCGCCGCCCCCGGCGCGAACGGCGTCGCCGCCGACCCGGCGCCGAGCGGCGGCAGCTGCGCCCGCCCGGCGACCGCCTCGCGAAGGGTCTCGAGCTCGGGATCGCTGTCGTTGAGCAGCGCATAGAGCTCGAGTCGGTCGCTGGCGCTCTGCGCCTCGCCGACCGCCAGCAACGCCCGGACCAGAAGCTTGTTGGCGACCAGATGGCCGGGATCGCGATCGACGACGCGGCGCAACGCCTCCGCGGCCGCCGCCGGGTCACCGTTCTCCATCCGGTAGCGGCCGAGCGCCACCTGGACCGAGACGCTCGTCGGGTGCGCCTCGAGTCCCTTCTCGAGCACCGGCAGCGCTTCCGGTAGCCGGCCCGCCTGGCGGTAGAGGTCCGCCAGCTGGAGCGAGAGATGGGGGCTCGGATCTTCCCGCCACCGGCGGCCGAGCATCTCGATCTGGGTGGAGGTGAAGTCTTCGTTCGCCATGGTCGCCCGGGATCGCCTCGACGAGGGAAGCGCCGCCTCGCCACGCTCAGCGAGCGGACCGAGAGCGGCGCTTTCCGGCGTCGTCGACGGCGGCGCGAGTATAGCAGGGGGCCGTTTCGCGCCTTGTGGAGCGAGTCGCGCCGTCAGGGGCAGGCGCCGCTCGCGTGCGGCACGTCGACGGTGCCGTTGATGGTGTCCGATCCGAGACTGTTGGTCGCCGTCAGCGACACCGACCGCTGCGCCGGGCCGCCCATGTTGAAGGTGTGGTTGAAGGCGGTGCAGCCGGTGCGCATCGTGCCGTCGAGCACCCACTCGCAGGTCAGCGGCGCCTGACCGGTGCTGGTGCTGGTGAAGACGTACTCGAAGCACGAGTCGACCACCGGGGTGGCGGTGAACGAAGCGCGCGGGATCCCCGTCTGGATGCGGATCGTCGAGGTGCTCTCGAGAATGTTGCCACCGATGCCGGCCGCCTGCACGCGCACCGTGAACGAGCTGCCGCCGAACGCCGTGAGGTCGCTCTCGGTGGCGCTCAAGGTGTCGCGAGCCTCGCCGAGGGCATCGGTGAGGATGCTGCTACCGCCGGAGGCGAGGCTCCCGATGTCGGTGAGGAAGTTGACCGGCACCCCCGGCAGCGGATCACCGAGGGCGTCGCGGACCAGCACGAACAGCTCCACCGTGCCGCCGGTGATCGGGATCGTCGTCGGCGTCGCCTGGAAGGCGATCGTCGACGCGGTGCCGCCGACGTCGATCTCGATCGACTCCTCGATCGGCGCCCCGCCGTCGCCGCTCGTCGTCGCCGTCACCAGGAAGAAGGCGTCGCTCAGGCTCGCGAGGTCGGCGCGCTCGACCGTCACCACGTCGGTCACCTGGCCGTTGGCGTCCGCCTGCAGCACCCGACCGCCCGACTCCAGCTGGCCGATCTCACTGGAGAAGGTGATGTTGGCGCCGATGATCGGCGCACCGTCGGCGTCGATCGCCGTTGCGGTGAGCGTCGACGATCCGCCGTCGCGCGGGATGACGGTCGGCTGCGCGGTCAGCTCCATGAAGGCGGCGAGCGCGCCGATCTGCACCTCGATCATCGCCTCTCCGGCGGCGCCCGAGAACGCCTGCACGGTCGCCGTCCCGATCCGGCCGTCGCCCCGCAGCGTCGCCAGCGCCACCCCTCCCGAGTTGGTGGTGACCAGGTTCTCGATCGTCCCCAGGTTGGTCGACAGCGTCACCTCGGTCCCCTCGTTGACCGGGGTGCCGTCCTGCTTGCGGGCGAGGACAGTGATCGACGAGGTGCCGCTGATCTCGATCTTCGCGGGGTTGGCGGTGATCGTCAGCGTCGCCCCTTCGGGGGCGACCGGCGTCGGCCGGTCACACGCCGGAGAGAAGGGGACGAGGGCACACAGGGCGAGGAGGGCGGCGCGCTTCATCACGAGTCAGTATACGAACGGCGGCGGCCGACCGTCCAGGTGAGCCGCCGCCGTCAATCCTGCGTTGGAGAGAGGTCCGACCTAGAGGCCGCCGCCCTCGCCCGACTCGGTGGTCTCCTCGGTGGTCATCACTTCCTCCACCGTCACGTCCATGCGGACAGTGCTGGAGATCTCGACACCATTGATCGTCTTGAAGACGGTCAGGCGGACGCTGTAAGTGCCGAACGCCTCGTACTCGTGACTCGGATTCTCCAGCGAGCTCCCAGTGCCATCACCGAAGCTCCACTGGAACCGCGTCGGGTTGCCCCGCGAGTCGTTGATGAAGTCGACCGAGAGGTTGTTCTCCGGGTTGGTGGTGAGGAAGTCGGCGACCAGCACCTCGATCGGCACCTGGATCGAGCCGCGGGTGCCTCGCAGAGTGGCGCTCACGGTCGCCACGCCGCGCTGCGACGGCGGCGGGAAGGCGTAGAGCGTCAGATACGCCTCTCCGTTGGCGATCGCGACACCGACCCGCTGGACGACGGTGGTGGGATCGAAGGAGCCGAGCGACGTCGTGACGTCGATCAGCGTGCCGTCGGCGGGAGGCCGCCCGGTGTTGAGATCGACGACCCGGATCCGGATCCGGGTGTTCTCGAGCCCGGTGTTCGCCATGTCGTCGAGCACGATGCCGGCCGGATCGGCATCGAGGGTGATGCGATAGATCCGCGGCGAGCCGGTGTCGGGCGGCGCCGGCGTCTGCACCGGCGCGGTCGGAGAGTCGGTCGAGCAACCCCAGGCGACCGCCGTCAGCACCCCTGCCAGGGCCAGCAGACGATAGACATTCTCGAAGCGTCTCATGGTGTCGTGCAGCTCCTATCAGGGAATGAAATCGATGGTGAAGGTGCCTGGAGCGGACTCGACCTCGTCACCGGAGAGCGTGCGCCCGAAGAACCGGATCCGGCAGTTGAGAACGATGCGCGTCTCCCCCGTCTCGGTATCCCGACCGCCGTTCTCGAACAGCAGGTCGGAGAGCGGCAGGCGGTCGAGCTGGTCGAGGGTCATGATCGGCGCCCCTTCGAGCACGAAGACGCCGTTGACCGGCGCCACGCCGAAGATGCCGCGCACCAGTGGCGTCGGCACCCGGGTCCCGCGGTCGGCGCGGGTGAAGGTCACCTCGTAGGAGTGGATCTCGACGTTCATCAGGGAGCTGGTGGCGCCGGTGGGATCCTTGGCGACGTTGGCGACCGTCACCTCTTCGATGATCACCAGGCTGCCGGTGGAGTTGACGCTCACCACGATCGGCAGCCCGTCGAAGTCTTCGATCGACAGCAGGACGCCGCCACCGTCAGTCTTCTCCGTACGGCTGTCGCACGCCGGCAGGGCGAGGACGAGAGCGAGCGCTAGAAGCGTCTTGGCTACGCGGGTCATGAGGACCTCCTGGACCACCTACAGTTTGACGACGCGCGGCGTGATGAAGATGAGGAGCTCCTCGTTCTCTTCACTCTGCCGGTTGTTGCGGAAAAGGTTGCGCAGCAGCGGGATGCGCGACAGGCCCGGGACGCGGTCCTGGCCCTCGTCGGACGTCACCTCGTAGATGCCGCCGATCACGGTCGTGCCGCCGTCCCGCACCAGCACGCGCGTCCTGGCGTCCTTGGTCGAGATCGGCGCGTTGGCCGCACCCTGGACGGCGAACGCCAGCAGCGGCTCCTTCTTCTGGATGTCGATGTCCATCAGCACCGTCCCTTCGGCGGTCACGTGCGGCGTGACGTTGAGCTGCAGGGTCGCGTTGACGAACTGCACGCTGACGGTGTTGTTGGAGAGCGTCTGGATGGGGATCTGCAGGCCGCTCTGGATCGACGCCGCCTCGTTGTTGAGGGTGGTGATCTTCGGCGCCGACAGGATGTTGATCAGGCCGTCGGATTCCGCCGCCTGCAGCGCGACGTCGAGCTGGAAGGTGTTCAGCACGTTGCCGAGCGTGATGCCGAGGGTGCCGACGCCGGCCTGCGACACGTCGACGCCGCCGCTCACCGTGCCGTTGTTGGGGAAGACGAGGCCGGTCGTGTTGCCGGTGGCGGCGCTCGCCACCGCGTCGAAGCCCCAGTTGATGCCCAGCGAACGGCTGAAGCGCTTGGTCGTCTCGATGATGCGGGCCTCGATCATCACCTGCGGTTCCGGGATGTCGAGGGTCTCGATCACCGCGATCACCGTGTCGATGAAGTTCGGCAGCTCCTTGATGATCAGGGTGTTCGTCCGCTGGTCGACCATCACCGAGCCGCGGCTGCTCATCACGCTGTTGGCGCCGCCCTGGAGCACCGCGGCGATCGAGCCGGCGGTGGCGTAGCTCACCCGCTTGATGACGAAGGCGAGCGGCACCGCCTCGGCCTGCGCCTTCCGCAACCGCTGCTCCTCTTCCGCCTCGGCGCGCAGCTTGGCGAGCGGTGCGATCCGCAGGATGTTGCCCTCGAGCTCGTAGCCGAGGTCGTTGGTCTTGAGGATCAGGTCGAGCGCCTGGTCCCACGGCACGTCGGTGAGCTCCACGGTCACCGTGCCGCGCACGCCCGGCTGGATGACGAAGTTGAGCCCGCTGAACTCGGCGAACGACCGCAGCAGATCGCGGATGTCGGCGTCGCGCAGCCGCAGGGTGATCGGCTCGCCACGGTAGACCTTCTGGCCGCCCGCTTCGGTCTCCTGGGAGTTGAACAGCTCGCCGTCGGCGCGCGGCAGCTCGGGCTCGGCGAACTGCACGATCGGCGGCGCGGCGGGAGCGTCGTACGCCTCCACCATCGGCGCCGCCTCCTCGACCACCGGCTCGTAGCTCTCGACGACCGGCTCGGTCTCCATCTCGGCCTCCTGCTCGACCGCCATCTCGTCGACCGCCATCTCCTCGACCTGGGCCACCATCTCGGGCTCGGCGGCGTACGACGCCGGCACCTCCTCGTAGACCTGCTCGGCCTCGTAGGCGCTTTCGACCACCTCGGCGGGCGCTGCGTCCGCCATCTCCGGCTCGTCGCTGACGTCCTGCCACAGCGTCGAATCGTCCGCCTGCCAGCTGGCCGCGGCGGCGCCACCGAAGCTCAGCGCCAGACCGTCGGGAAGGCCGACGAGCTCCGGCGTCGCCGCGTAGGCGAGGTCGACCACCACGCGGGCGACCGGCATCGGCTCCGACTTGAACTGCGCCACGCGGACCCGCTCGACCGGCGTCCCCGAGGCGGGATACATCCCCTGCGGCGCGAAGTTGGCGACCCCCGCCAGGTCGATGACGTAGCGGTCGGGGTCCTCGAGCGACAGCGTCTCGTAGGCGAACTCCCCGTCGCCCATGATGCGCACCACGACGCCGCCGTCGACCGCCGTGATGTTGATGTTGCGAAGCTCGGTGGCGGGACCGTCGGCCATCAGCGGCGCCTCGGCCCAGCTCTCCTCCATCGCCGGCTCGACCATCGGGGTGTCGTCGACCATCTCCTCCTCGACCACCCCCTCCGACTCCCACACCGTGGTGTCGGCCTCGGCCTGCTCGACCGCTTCCTCGACCGCCGCTTCCATCGCCGCTGCGGTCGCCATCTCTTCGACCGCCGGCAAGGCGGCGACCCGCTCGGCGGAGCCGAGCTCGACCTCGAGGCCGCCCTCGGCGGCGCTGACGGTGTGGTCGGCCTCGGCGGAGGTGGCGATCATCAGCCGGGTCAGCGGGCGATTGCCGACCGTGTCACTCGTCACCTCCAGCGAGCTGACCAGGCCGTCGGCCGGCTCGAGGCCCGCGAGGCCGTCGGCCGGCTGGCTGTTGGGAAGCTCGACCACCAGCCGCCCGTCGGCGTCGCGATAGGTCGTCCACACCAGCGGCTCGCTGGTGGCGACCGAGATCCGGGCCGCGCCGTCGCTCTGCTCGACGTCGATCGCTTCGATCGTCGCTGCGGCCGGGCTCGAGGTCGCGGTGAGCGGACCTTCGGGCTCCACCGCCTCGGGGCGCGTGGTGAGCACCTCCGTCGGACCGGTCGAAGCGCATCCGGCGATCAACAGTGCCAGACACAGCTTGGCGATGGCCGGGTGGGTTCGTTTGCGGTTGCTTCGCATCCTGCCGCCTCCCTCAGGCTACGGATTGAGCCGCATGACCACTTCGCGGAAAGGGGTCAGGGCAGTCGGATCGTCGAGGACCTGCTTGAACACGATCTCGTCCAGCGACACGCTGACGACGTCGCCGTCGAAGAGCTGGTCCCCCGGTCTCAGCAGATAGCTGCGCTCGCGATCCGAGGTCTGGACTTGAGCGACCGGACCCTCGGGGAGCACGAAGACCCCCGTCAGGTCGATCTCCCCGATCAGCAGCCCGGGAATCCCCTCCGGACGCGGTCCACGGTCGGTGTCGTCGGGCGACCGCAGCAGCGATCGAAACGGATCCCGGCGATCTCCGGGGTCGTACCCGTACCCGCGACCGGCGAAGACGTCTTCGTCTTCACTGAGGATCGCCTCGACGTCGAGCGACGGGCGACCGCTGTCGGTCTCCGCCTCCTCCGCCTCCTGCGCGCCGGCGGCGATCGCCGTCAGCGCCAGCAGGGCGATCCACAGCGTGAGCGCCGTGCGGGTCATGGGCCGACCTCCTCCTCAGTCGTCGGGTCCTTGTAGATGAACGTCTTCGCCTGGAAGGTGGCCGACAGGGTGTGCCGCCCGCTGCGGATCTGGTTGACCTTCAGGTTCTCGATGTTGATGATCCGCGAGAAACGGCTCACCCGGTCGAAGAGCATCGCCAGGTTGTGGTAGGTCCCCTGCAGGTGGATGGTGATCGGCCACTCGCTGTAGAAGTCGCGGTCGATCTCGCCGCCGGGGCGGAAGCGCTGCAGATTGAAGTCGCCCTGCTCGGTGAGCGAGCGGATGCGGCGCAGCAGCTCCTGCGTGTTGCGGCGTGCGGGGAGGATGCGCAGCAGCTGGTCGAGCTCGAGCTCGAGCTGGCGGACCTCTTCACGGAATCGCGGCAGCTGCGCCTGGGCAGCCCTCCCCTCCTGGATCTTGCGCTGGAGGTCGGAGAGCTTGCGCTCCTGCTGCGACAGCTCCGCCTTCTGGTCCTTGATCACCAGCTGGTGGACGCCGAAGTAGAGCAGCCCGCCGACCAGGACGCCGAGCGCCGCGCCGTAATACCAGGGCTTGTCCTCGAGGCCGGTCCTGAACTCAGCCATCCTGACCTCCACTCGCCAACGCCTGGCGCTGGAGCACGGCGGGCGTCAGGTACTGGCACTCGATGACGAAGGTGTAGATGTCGCCCGACTGGGTGGTGTCGCGCAGCCGCGGCTCCTGGAACTCGGGGACGCGGTCGAGATTCTCGATGAACGAGGCGATGGCGTTGGTGTTGTACGCCTGGCCGCTCAGCCTCAGGATCGTCTGCTGCACCTCCATCCGCGTCAGCCAGGTGAGCGGCGGCAGCGCCTTGGAGACCTTGTCCATCACCGCCACCGGCCCTTGCTGATTGGCCTTGAGGTCGGTGATCACCTGCACCTTCTGCTCGAGGCGCGCCTTCTTCTCCTTGAACGCCTCGACCTCGCGGATGATCGGCTCGAGGCGGTCGACCTCGATCTGCGCCTCCGCCACCTCCGCCTTCTTGTCGTTGATCTGCATCCGCAGCAGGAACCAGTGTCCGAGGGCGACGACCGCCGCGATCAGGAAGACGGCGAGCAGGGTCCAGTCCGCGGCCCTGCTCTCGCCCCCTCCACCGCCGATGGTCGGCCCCGATCGGGCGGCCACCGGCCGCCGCGCTTCGCCGACGAGATTGATGCGAATCATGGCGCTCAGTCTCCCAACCTACGCATGGCCAGCCCGACCGCCACGGAGAGGGTCGGCGCCACCGAACGCAGCCACTGGCCGTCGAAGTTGCTCTCGCTGTACTCGATCCGCCGCAGCGGATCCATGAACTCCGTGGGGACGCCGAACTGCTCCTCCAGCGTGTTCTGCAGGTTGGGGGTCAGCGCGCACCCGCCGGAGAGCACCAGCTGCGACACCGTGTCCTCGGCGGCGGTGGCGGCGAAGAAGTCGAAGGTCTTCTGCACCTCGGCGGCGACGTCGTTGGAGACCGCGTCGAGCACCGGTCGCGCCTCCGCCGGCGAGCACCCCTCGACCTGCTCGCCCCGCTTCACCAGCTCCGCCTTCTCGAAGGAGAGGCCGTACTCGCGCTGCAGCGCCTCGGTGAAGTCGTTGCCGCCGATCGACAGGTCGCGCCAGAAGACGGTCTGGCCGCGGGCCAGGACGTTGATGGTGGTCACCGTCGCCCCCATGTTGACGAGCGCCACCACCTTGGAGGTCGGGATGTCGTAGTTGAGCTCGTAGGCGTTCTGGACGGCGAAGGCGTCGAGATCGACGATCGCCGCCGTCTTGCCGCTCTGGGTGATCACCGATACGTAGTCGTTCACCTTGTCGCGCTTGACGGCGACCAGCAGGACCTCCATCGAGTCCTGGCCGAACTCGCCGTCGGAGAGGACGAGGTAGTCGAGGCGGACGTCGTTGATGTCGAACGGGATGTACTGCTCCGCCTCCCACTGGATCGACTCGGCGAGCTCCTCCTGCGACATCGGGGGGATCTGGATCTTCTTGATGATCACCGAGTGGCCCGAGACCGAGGTCGCGTAGTGCGAGCTGCGCGCCCCCGTCTCGGAGGTGAGCTTGGAGATCGCGTCGACCACCAGCGACGAGTCCATGATCGACCCGTCCACGATCGCTTCCTGCGACAACGGTTCGATGCCGACGCGCTGGAGAACGTACTCGCCGTTCTTGCGCGGCTTCAGCTCGACCAGCTTGATCGACGAGCTACCGATGTCGAGACCGACTACGCCCTTGGATCTATTCCAGAACATTCCCTCTCGATCCCAAAAACACTTTGATTATCGCAGTTTCTGCGTCATCGGGAATCGTGCGCAAGCTAGCAAGTTGGTCAGGGGGTGTCAAGGCATGCATGCACAGGAGGGAGGGCGCCGCAAAAATCGGCACCGCGATCATCCGCTTTTTCGATCGAGAGGAGCCCGTCAGGCCTGCATCGGGCGCTCGACGTGGAGCACGCCGGGACTGTCGCGGACCGCTTGCTGGATCTTCTCGAGGTGGCGGCGATCCTTGATCTCGACCACCACCTCGATCGACGCGCGGCCGGTCTCGCGCGCCTCGCTGGTGTCGGTCTCCATCTGCGTGATGTTGCTGCCGAGCCGGGCGATGATCTCGGTCAGCTGCGCCAGGATCCCCGGGCGGTCCTCGGTCTCGATCCGCAGCACCACCGGGAACACCTCGTCGCGACGACCCGCCCACTGCACCTCGATCTCGCGCTCCGGGTTGTAGAGCAGGTTGCGGACGTTGGGGCAGTCGACCGAGTGCACCGAGACGCCGCGGCCGCGGGTGATGTAGCCGACGACCTCTTCGCCGGGCACCGGCGAGCAGCACTTGGCGAGGTAGGCGAGCAGATCGTTGTGCCCCTTCACCTCGATGGCGTCGCCGCCGGACGGCAGCAGCCGCTCGACCGCCTGGCGCAGGAAGCCCGGCTCTTCCCGCTCCTCGGCGAGCTGGTCGTCCGACAGCACCCGGGCGAGCACCTGCCGCACCGTCACCTTGCCGAAGCCGATCGCGCTCAACAGGTCGTCGAGCTTCGAGTAGCCCTCGCGCTTGAGGTAGCCGTCGAGCTCCGGCTCGGCGGCGAACCGCTTGAAGGTGAGCTTGTGCTTCTTGAGCTCCTTGTCGAGCGACCGGCGGCCGATCTCCATCGCCCGCTTCTTCTGCTCGGTGTTGAGCCAGTGGCGGATCTTGCTCTTCGCTCGCGAGGTAGCGACGAACTTGAGCCAGTCGCGGCTCGGCTGACGGGTCGACGAGGTCAGCACCTCGACGATGTCGCCGTTCTCGAGCCGCGTCTTGAGCGGCACCAGCTTGCCGTTGACGCGGGCGCCGATGCAGCGGTGGCCGACGTCGGTGTGGATCCGGTAGGCGAAGTCGAGAGGGGTGGCGCCGTAGGGGAAGGCGAGGACGTCCCCCTTGGGGGTGAAGGCGTAGACCTCGTCCGGATAGAGATCGACCTTGAGCGCAGTCATGAACGCGCGCGGGTCCTCGACCTCCTTCTGCCACTCGACCAGCTGTCGCAACCAGATGATGTTGGCGTCGCCGTCCGGCCGCTCGATCAGCCCCTCCTTGTAGCTCCAGTGCGCGGCGATCCCCTCCTCGGCGATGCGGTCCATCGCCCGGGTGCGGATCTGGACCTCGAACGGCAGCCCGTCGCGACCGACCAGGGTGGTGTGCAGCGACTGGTAGAGGTTCGGCTTCGGCATCGCGATGTAGTCCTTGATGCGACCGGGGACCGGACGCCAGGTCTGGTGGACGACGCCGAGGGCGGCATAGCAGTCGCGCACCTCCTCGGTGAGGATGCGGAAGGCGACGTAGTCGTAGAGCTGCGACAGCTCGAGACCGCGCTCCCGCAGCTTCTTGTAGATCGAGTAGTAGCGCTTGACCCGGGAGGTGATCTCCGCCTCGATCCCCGCCTCCTCGAGCCGCGCTTCGAGCTTGCCGCGGATCTCCTCCAGCATCTTGCGCCCCGCCCGCTTCTTCTCCTCGACGCCGGCGGCGAGCTCCCGGAACTGGTGAGGGTAGAGATGGAAGAAGGCGAGGTCCTCGAGGTCCCCCTGCAGTCTCGACATGCCGAGGCGCCGCGCGATCGGAGCGTAGATCTCGAGCGTCTCGCGGGCGATGCGACGCCGCGACTCGGGGGGCAGGTGCTCGAGCGTCGTCATGTTGTGCCAGCGATCGGCGAGCTTCACCAGGATCGCCCGGATGTCGCGCACCGACGCGAGGATCAGCTTGCGGAAGGTCTCCGCCTGTGCCTGGTCGCGGCGCACGTACTCGTGGCGGCCGATCTTGGTCACCCCCTCGACCAGCTCGGCGAGCTCCTCGCCGAAGCGCTCGACGAGCTCTTCGGGCGTCGCCAGCGTGTCCTCGAGGACGTCGTGGAGCAGGCCCGCCTCGACGCAGGCGGCGTCGAAGCCGAGGTCGGCCAGCAGGTAGGCGACCTGGACCGGGTGGGTGACGTAGGGCTCCCCCGACCGCCGCCGCTGATCGAGGTGCTTCTCGGCGGAGAAGTCGTAGATCCGCTGCAGCCGCTGGCGATCGAACTCCCGCCCGTGGTCGTCGAGGCGGGCGAGCACCTGGTCGAAGTCGACCTCCTCCGGCGGCAGCACCGGCGGTTGGGGGTCGCCCCCCGTCAGACGCTCGCGAACGCTCGGCATGACGGCATCAATATACCGTCAGGCCCGCCGGCGCAGGGCCTCGCGGAGTCGCCGTCGGAGACTCGGCTCAGGCGGCGCGGCGGCGCGACCTCGCCTCGACGCCGAACCACCGTTCCCACAGCAGCGCGAAGGGGCTGGCGACGTAGACCGAGGAGTAGGTGCCGACGATGACGCCGACGAAGATGATGAAGGCGAAGCCGCGCAGCACGTCGCCCCCCAGGAACAGCAGACAGCCGACGGCGATCAGGGTGGTGCTCGAGGTCAGCACGGTGCGCGACAGCGTCTGGTTGAGCGACATGTTCATGATGTCGACCAGCTTCCGCCGCCGGTGCTGGCGCAGGTTCTCGCGGACGCGGTCGAAGACCACGACCGAGTCGTTGACGGAATAACCGACCAGCGTCAGGAAGCCGGCGATCGTCGTCAGGTTGAACTCGTAGCCGGCGAGCGCGAAGAGGCCGAGGGTGATCAGCACGTCGTGGGTGACCGCCACCAGCGCGCCGATGCCGAAGCGCAGCTCGAAGCGGAGCCAGATGTAGACCAGCATCCCGAACAGCGCCCAACCGATCGCCCACATCCCGCGCTGCCGCAGCTCGGCGCCGATCTGCGGGCCGACGTTCTCCGACCCGATCACCGTGAACGGACCGAGCACCGCGTTCTCCCGCAGCGTCGCCAGCACCTCGGCGCTGGCCGCGCCGTCGAGCTGATCCCACGACTCGAGCAGCCCCGCCTCCCGCTTGACGCGGGCGATCTCGGCGCCGACGTCCTGGTAGTGGCGCTGCGCCGTCGTCTCGTCGGCGCCCCGCAGCCCGTCCGGATCGAGCTCGTACAGCCGGTCACCGATCGACTGCGCCCCCTGCTCGTTGAGGTCGAGCCGGCCGCTGACCGCCGGGAAGCGGCGGCGGAGCGCCTCGACCACCTGCTGCCGGTTGCCCTCCTCGGCGCCCTCGGCGAGGCGGGTCTTGATGATCAGGGAGTTCTCCTCCGCCTCGCCGAACTGCTGGATCAGAGCGTCTTCGATGCCGCTCGCCGCGAGCTCGCCGCGCAGCTCGTCGATCGGGGGCGGCTCGGCGAAACGGACGGTCAGCTGGGTGCCGCCGACGAAGTCGATGCCGAGGTTGAGGGTGTCGCGGGTGAAGACCGTGATCAGGGTGCCGAGCAGCACGATCGCCGACAGCGCGAAGCAGACGCGCCGGTAGCGCATGAAGTCGATCTGGGTGTCGCGGAAGAATTCCATGCCGTGCTCCTGGTGCCGGGACCGTCGCCGGGGCTAGATCGACAGGCGATCGACCCGGCGGCGACGCGACAGCAGCAGGTCGAAGATCCAGCGGCTGACGATGATGGCGGTGAACACCGAGGCGAGGATGCCGATCGACAGGGTGACGGCGAAGCCGCGGATCGGACCGGTGCCGAACTGGAACAGGAAGAGGGCGGCGATCAGGGTGGTGATGTTGGCGTCGAGCACCGAGGAGAGCGCCTTGCCGAAGCCGGCGTCGATCGACGACTTCACCGTCCGCCCCTTGCGCAGCTCCTCACGGATGCGCTCGAAGACGAGGACGTTGGCGTCGACCGCCATGCCGATGATGAGGACGATGCCGGCGATGCCCGGCAGGGTGAGGGTCGCTCCGAAGTAGGAGAGGCAGCCGAAGATCACCGCGATGTTGAGCAGCAACGCCAGGACGGCGTTGATGCCGGTCAGCTTGAAGACGACCAGCATGACGACGATGATCAGGCCGAGGCCGAGCATGCCGGCGCGCAGGCCGCGGCGGATCGAATCCTGGCCGAGCGACGGGCCGACGGTGCGCTCCTCGAGGTAGGTGATGCCGGCCGGCAGCGCACCGGAGCGCAGCACGGTCGACAGGTCCTCGACCTCGCGCTGGGTGAAGCCCCCCTCGATGATCCCCTGGTCGTTGATCTGACTGTTGATGTTGGGGGCCGACACGACGTTGCCGTCGAGGACGATCGCCAGGCCGCGGCCGACGTTGTCGCCGGTGACGTCGCCGAACTTCCGACCCCCCTCGTGGGTGAGGTAGAAGTTGACGACCGGCTGGTTGAAGTCGCCGAGGCCGGGGCGGGCGTTGCGAAGGTCGCGGCCGGTGATCGCCGCCCGCTTCTCGACCGCGTAGTAGACGCGGCCGATCTCCCGGTTGTCGTCGTCCCGGCGGATCTCGTGCTTGATCTCGACGTCGTCGGGGAGCACCCCGCCGTAGTGGGCGAGGATCTCCTCCGCGCTCGAGGCGGCGCCGCCCCCCATCGGGTAGTCGACGATGCGGAACTCCAGGAAGGCGGTGTTCTTGATCAGCGACTTGACCCGCTCGGGATCGTCGACGCCCGGCAGCTGCACGACGATGCGGCGTTCCCCCTGGCGTTGGATCACCGGCTCGGCGACACCGAAGGCGTCGATCCGGTTGCGGATCGTCTCCAACGCCTGAACGACGGCGAGGTTGCGGATCTCGTTGGAGTTGGCGGACGTCATCCGGAAGACCAGGTCGTCGCCCGACCGCCGGTAGTTCCAGCCGGGGAGGAAATCGGTGACGATGTCGCGCACCTCGCCGTCGCGGTTGGCGGGGACGCCGCTCACCGCGAAGGCGCCGTCCTCGGTCCGCTGCCCGCGGGCGGCGAGGCCGCGCTCGTCGAGCTCGGCGAGCAGGCGATCGAGGTCCTTGTCGGTCTCCGACCGCATCGCGTCGTCGGTCTCCACCTCGAGCTTGAGGTGGATGCCGCCGCGCAGGTCGAGGCCGAGCTTGATGCTCTCGTCGAGCGGGTAGGCGGCGACGACGGCGAGCACGGCGACCGCGACGATGGCGACGCCGCGCCAGAGCAGGCTTCGATTCATGAGGTCTCCTCGCCCTGCAGCCCGGCGATCGCCGAGCGCGCGATCTTGATGCGGACGTTGTCCGCCACCTTGAGGACCAGCGTCGTCTCGTCGAGGGCGTGCACCTCGCCGTAGAGGCCGCCGGTGGTGACCACCTTGTCCCCCTTCTTGAGGCCGGCGATCGTCTCCTGTAGCGCCTTCTGGCGCTTGCGCATCGGGGCGATCATCATGAAGTAGAAGATCGCGAAGATCAGGATCAGCGGGACGAAATTGAGGAAGGTCGGCTGGGCCGACGTCTGGGCAATCGTCAGTGCGAGCGGACTCATCTCAAGAAACGACCACTTCGTGGGCTGTGCAACGGGAATGGAGCGGGCCGGTCAACCGCCGGCCTCGTCGGCCGCCGGACCGGCGACCGGGCCGGCGTACGCGCGTTCGATCGAGCGCAGCAGGCCAGCCAGTGAACCGGACGCGATAGCTTCCCGGAGATCCCCGACAAAGTCAAGATAGAAGTGGAGGTTGTGGAGGGTCGCCAGCACCGGTCCGGTGATCTCGCCGCAGCGGAAGAGGTGGTGGAGGAAGGCGCGGCCGACCTGGCGGCAGGCGGCGCAGCGGCACCCCTCCGCGATCGGCCGCGGATCGTCGCGGAAGCGCGCGTTCTTGATCCGCAGCACCCCGTCGCGGGTGTAGAGCTGACCGTGGCGGGCGTTGCGCGACGGCAGCACGCAATCGAACAGATCGACGCCGTGGGCGACCGCGTGGGCGATGTCGAGGGGGGTGCCGACCCCCATCAGATAGCGCGGCTTGTCGTCGGGGAGCGCCGGCGCCGACCACTCGACCACCTGGCGGCGATCGCCGGCCGGCTCGCCGACACTGACGCCGCCGATCGCGTAGCCGGGGAAGTCGAGGTCGACGAGCTCCTCGATCGCCCGCTGGCGCAGCTCCGGGAAGACCGAGCCCTGCGCGATCGCGAACAGTCCGGCGGGGGCTCCCGACCACGCCTCCCGCGCACGGCGCGCCCACGCCTGCGTCCGCTCCAGCGAGCGCTCGGCGTCGGCGCGGGAGACCGGCCACGGCGGACATTCGTCGAGCACCATCGCGATGTCGACGCCGAGCCGCCGTTGCGCCTCGACCACCCCCTCCGGCGTCAGCCGCATCTCGCCACCGTCGACATGGTTGCGGAAGGTGACGCCGCCGTCGTCGATGCTGCGGCGGCGGGCCAGCGAGAAGACCTGGTAGCCGCCGCTGTCGGTGAGCATCGGACCGCGCCAGCCGGTGAAGGCGTGGAGGCCGCCCAGCGACTCGATGGTGTCGATCCCGGGCCGCAGCGACAGGTGATAGAGGTTGGCGAGCAGGATCGTCGCCCCCGCCGCGGCGAGCTCCTCCGGTCCGACCCCCTTCACCGCGCCCAGCGAGCCGACCGGCATGAACGCCGGCGTCTCGATCTCTCCGTGCGGGGTGCCGAGCACCCCCCGCCGCGCCGCCCCGTCGCGCGACACCACCTCGAAGGTGATCGTCACGCCGGAGCTCAGCGCAAGCCGGCGCGGCGCAGGTCGATCGTCCGCACCTCGACCGTCGACGGGATGTCGAGCGAGAAGCGGTCGCCGGGGATCTCGGCGTTGATCGCGTAGTTCGAGAACTCGTACTCGGTGACGTCGCCGTCCGCCTCGTCGTAGCGCAGCTTGATCGGCAGGAAAGTGACCGGGTCGACCCAGATCTCCATCGCCGAGATGCGACGGGCGACGCGCTCGAAGCGGGGATCGAGATCGAGGCGGATCGGCCGGCTGCGGTCGTCGGGGAGGGTGAGGCGGACGTCGAAGTACTCGAGCAGGCGCGAGAGCGAGCTGCCGGCACCGAGATACTCGAGCACCCGCTGCGAGTGGCGGCCGATCTCCACCTCCTCGACCTGGTCGATGTCGCGGTACCAGGTGGTCATCCGGTCACCGTCGATCAGCATCGAGATCGGATTCGGCTCGCGGTACTCCCAGCGCACCCGATCGGGGGCGGCGTACGAGAAGACGCCGCGCGCCACCTCCGGCTCGAGCAGCAGCTCGCTCGTCTTGTGCTGGACGAACGACGCCTCGAGGGTGGTCAGCTGCTCCTGCTCGTAGCGCATCCGCTCGACCAGCGACTCGAGGCGCCGGTCGGCCGTCACCTCCCACGGGCCGGGCGGCTGCGCCGGCAGCGCCGACGGCAGGCAGCAGAGGGCCGCGATGGCCGGGATCCAACGAGTGCGCATGGGGGTGGTCGGACGGGAGGGTCGCGGGTCGTCCGAGCGCCGGATGCTACCCCCGTCGCCGGTAAGATGCAACGCGGCCGCCGGCCGCAGGAACCGCTCATGCCCCCCGAACGACATGCCGTCGCCGTCGCCATCGGCAGCAACCTCGGCGACCGCGAGCGCCACGTGCGCTGGGCGATCGAGCGCCTCGGCGATCTGCTCGACGGATGCCGCGCGGGCGGCATCTACGAGACGGCCGCCGTCGGCGACGGCGGGACCGACCCGCGCCGTCCCGCCTATCTCAACAGCGCCGTCGTCGGTCACACCCACCTCGAACCGGAACCGCTGCTGGCGATGCTGAAATTCCTCGAGCGCGAGGCGGGGCGGCGGCGCGGCCCGCGCTGGGGCGACCGCGCGCTCGACCTCGACCTGCTCCTCCACGGCGACCGTCTCCGCGACGACCCGGAGCTCACCCTCCCCCACCCCCGGCTCGCCGAGCGCGCGTTCGTCCTCGCACCGCTCGCCGACGTCGCCCCCGACCTCGCCGTCCCGCCGGACGGTGCCTCGGTGGCGCGGCTGCTGGCGGCGGCGGGAGGGCGCCGAGCGCTCGCCCGCCACGATCCGGCCCCAGCACCGCGAGGGGGGCGATGAGCTCGACGGCGGCGTTCCGCGACCCGATCCACGGCTTCATCGAGGCCGACGCCCTCGAGACCGCCCTGATCAACGGCCCGACGTTGCAGCGGCTGCGATCGATCCGGCAGCTCGGCATGGCCTACTTGGTCTTCCCCGGCGCCGAGCACAGCCGCTTCAGCCACGCGCTGGGCGTCATGCACCTCGCCGGTCGGGTGTTCGACGCCGTCGCTGCGGCGACCGGCGGGCTCCTCGAGCCCGGGCCGCAGAGCGTCGACCGGCGACTGGTGCGCGCCGCGGCGCTGCTCCACGACATCGGCCACCCGCCCTTCTCGCACTCCGCCGAGGAGCTGTTCGAGGAGCCGATCGACCACGAGGAGATGACCTGCCGCCTGATCGCCCGACCGGCGATGGCGGCGATCTTCGAGCGCCACGGGCGCGGCGTCGCGGCGGACGACGTCGTCCACGTGTTGACCGCGCCGCGCGACTCGCGGGAGCGGCTGCTCTCCGACATCGTCTCCGGCGAGCTCGACGTCGACAAGATGGACTACCTGCTGCGCGACAGCCTCTATTGCGGCGTGCGCTACGGTCACTACGACCTCGATCGCCTGATGCACACCCTCGCCCCGCTCCAGGACCCGGAGACCGGTGCGTGGGGGCTCGGCGTCGACGAAGGTGGCGTGCACGCGCTCGAGGGGCTGGTGATGGCCCGCTACTACATGTTCACCCAGGTCTACTTCAACGTCACCGGCAAGGCGTACGAGCTGCACCTGTCGAAGTGGCTCGAGGACGAGGGGATCCGGTGGCCGGTGGAGGCCGATCGCTTCCTGGAGCACGACGACATCACCGCCTGGACGCAGATGCGGGCGTCGCCCTCCCGTCACGCCCGCGCGGTCGTCGAGCGGCGCGGTTTCCCGCTCGCGTTCGAGACCGACGAGCACCTCGGCAGCGCCGACAAGGAGCGCTTCGAAGCGCTGCTGCCGACGATCGAGGCGACCTTCGGCGCCGAGCATCTGATGATCTCGAACTCCGCCAAGGACCCGCACCAGCTGTCCGAGGCGCGGGTCTTCGCCCGTCGCTTCGACGGCCGTCTGACGCCGATGGCCGAGGCGAGCCACTTCATCGGCCATCTGGCGCGGATCGAACGCTTCCGCGTCTACGCCGAGCCGTCGATCGCCGACGAGGTCGCCGCGACGCTACGGGCGCAGTGGCCCTGAGCCGTCAGTCGGCGCGGGCGATCGCCGCCAGCCGCTCGAGCGCCGCTCGCCAATGGCGACGGTAGGCCTCCCACACCGTCAGGCTCGCCGACAGCGGCAGGTGCTCGAAGCCGCCATGGAGGATCGACAACGCCGAGCCGTCGGCGACTTCCTCGATCTCGATCTCGACCTGGGTGGCGACCGACCACCCCTCCTGACGCCAGGCGAGCCGCCACCGCCGCGGCGGCTCGAGCTCGAGCGTGTCGCCGATCTCGATCACCGCGGGGTCGAACGCCTCGTCGTTGCGCCAGCGCAGCGTCGAGCCGACTGCGGCGGCGTCCCCCTCGACCACCGCGGCGAGCCAGTCGCCGTGCTGCTGCGGCTCGGTGAGCAGCCGCCAGGCGGTGTCGGCGCCGACCTCGAGTCGCGCCCGGCAGCGCAGCTGGACGCCGGGGATGTCCCCCTGCCGAATCGCCTCAGGCATCGCCGTCTCCGACGATCACCGTCGCCTCGATCAGCACCTCGCCGGCGGGGGTCACGAAGCGCTTCCGTTCGCGGCCGCCACGCTCGATCAGTCCTTCGGCGTAGAGCGCCACCCGCTGGTTGAGGCGCGGCGAGCCGAGGTCGCCGATCGCCTCCCCGCCGCGCCAGATCAGAATCCGGCGGCCGGCGCCCTCCCCTTCGACCACCGCCGCCAGGGCGACCGGCTCGCCCCGGGCGCGGGCGGCGGCGAGCTCCCGCTCGAGCGCTGCGTCGAGGGGCCCGTTCACCCCAGCAGGTCGGCGAGCGCCGCCTCGACGGCCGCGAAGCGGAACGCGTAGTCGGTGTCGCCGAGCGCCTGCGGCACGACCCGCTGACTGTTGAGCAACAGCTGCGACATGTCGCCGAGGGCGAGCTTGAGGGCGAACGCCGGCGCCGGCAGCAGGCTGGGGCGACCGAGCACCCGGCCGATGGCGCGGGAGACCTCGCGGTTGGTCGCCGGCTCGGGAGCGGCCAGGTTGAACGGCCCGCTGGCCGCCGGCTCGGCGAGCAGGTGGGCGATGGCGCCGACCTCGTCGGCGATGTGGATCCACGGCATCCACTGGCGCCCGTCGCCGACCGGGCCGCCGGCGAACAGCCGGAAAGGGAGCACCATCTTGGGGAGCGCCCCCCCTTCGTTGGCGAGCACCACGCCGGTGCGCAGCAACACCCGGCGCACGCCGAGCGCCTCGGCGCCGGCCGACGCCTCCTCCCAGGCGATGCAGACGTCGGAGAGGAAGCCGCTGCCCGGCTCCGACGCCTCGGTGAGCACCTCGTCGCCCCGATCGCCGTAGTAGCCGACCGCCGAGCTCTGGAGCAGCGCGGCCGGTCGGTCGTCGACGGTGCCGAGCGCCTCGACCAGCGCCGACGTCGACCGCACGCGGCTGTCGAGGATGCGGCGCCGGCGCTCGGCCGTCCAACGGCCGTCCGCGATCCCCTCGCCGACCAGATGGACGACGGCGTCGGCGCCGGCGATCACGCCGGCGATCTGGGGCGCCGACGCGGTGTCCCACTGCGCGACCTCGACGCCGCCGGCCATCCCCTCCACCCGCTGCGGCGAGCGGCTGGTGACGACCACCGCGTCGCCGCGGCCCGCCAGCTCGGCCGCCAGCGCCCGTCCGATCAGTCCGGTGCCGCCGGTGATCACCACTCGCATCGCTCACCCCTCTCGTCGTTCCCGTCGCCGGGAGTTCGGTGAACGGCCAGTCTAGACCAGCCCCGTAGGGAGGGGCCGCCCAAGGGGAGAACGGACAGCGTGGCGGGCCGGACGACGGATCGGGCGACGCATCGTGCGGCGCTAGACCAGCGCCAGCTCGTCCTCGAGCCGCTGGCGACGGTCGAGCTCGGCGTAGAGCCCGTCGGCGGCGAGCAACTCGTCGTGCCGGCCCTGCTCGGCGATCCTGCCGTGCTCGAGGACGATCACCCGGTCGGCGTGTCGGGCCGTCGACACCCGGTGCGAGACGAGGACGACGGTGCGCCCGGCGAACACCGAGCGCAGGTGCCCGAGGATGCGCTCCTCGGTCTCGGTGTCGACCGCCGACAGACAGTCGTCGAGCAGCAGGATGCGGGGCTCGCGCAGCAGCGCGCGGGCGAGGGCGACGCGCTGCTTCTGGCCGCCCGACAGCGTCACGCCGCGCTCGCCGACCATGGTGTCGATCCCCTGCGGGAAGGTGTCGAGATCGTCGGCCAGACCCGCCGCCGTCGCCGAGCGCACCACCGCCGCGTCGTCGGCGTCGGGCCGACTCATCCGGATGTTGTCGGCGATCGTCGCCGAGAAGAGGATCGTCTCCTGCGGGACCATCGCACAGGCGCGCCGCAGCTCGGCGAGCGGCAGCCGGCGAACGTCGTGACCGCCGACGAAGACCGTCCCCGGAGGCGGGTCGATGAGGCGCGGCACCAGCGATAGCAGGGTGCTCTTGCCGGCGCCGGTGCGACCGACCAGAGCGACGCTCCCCCCCTCCGGGATCTCGAGGGAGAGGTCGGCGAGCACCGGTGGCCCGTCGCCGTAGCGGAACGAGAGCCGCCGGAGCTCGATCGCGCCGCCGAGCTCGCCGCCGAGCGCGATCGGGTCCTCGTCGCGGATCGCCGGCACGGTCTCGAGCACGGCGCGGATCCGCCCCATCGACGCCCGCCCCCGCTGCAGCAGGTTGATCACCCAGCCGATGGCGATCATCGGCCACACCAGGCGGGTGAGGAAGAAGTTGAAGGCGACGAACTCGCCGACCGTCAGCGTTCCGGCGATCACCAGCCGCCCGCCGTAGAGCAGCACGACGACGAAGCCGACGCCGACCAGCAGCTGGAGCATCGGGCGGAAGGCGGCGTCCCAGCGGATGAGCCGCCGACTGCGCGCCACGTAGTCGCGATTGATCGCCTCGAACGCCCGCTGCTCGTCGGTCTCGCGGGCGTAGGCGCGCACCACCCGCGCCCCCGCCAGGTTCTCCTGCACCCGCGTCGACAGCACGCCGAACTGCTCCTGCACCCGCTCGAACAGGCGGTGGATGCGCTCTCCGAACACCTTGGTGGAGAGGGCGACCAGCGGCATCGGCAGCAGGGCGGCGACGGTCAGCCACGGGTGGATCCAGGTCATGAACAACAGCGCGCCGGTGGCGGTGAACAGGGTGTTGCCGCCGTACATGATCGCCGGCCCGCAGAGCATGCGCACCGCCTGCAGATCGTTGGTCCCCCGCGCCATCAGATCTCCGGTGTGATGCTGCTGGAAGAAGGCGAGCGGCAGCTGCAGCAGGCGGTCGAAATAGTCGTTGCGCAGATCGAACTCGACGTCGCGGGAGAGACCGACCAGCAGCGTCCGCTGCGCGAAGCTGAGCGCCCCCTGGAGCGCCGCGATGCCGACCAGCAGCGCCGCGTAGGTGCCCAGCGTCGTCGCCGAAACCGACTGGCGCAGCGCGTCGACCGCCCGGCCGACGACCACCGGCTGGGCGAGGCCGACCGCCGACATGCCGAGCACCGCCGCCACCCCGAGAGCGAGCTTGCCGCGGTAGCGCAGCAGATAGCCGCGCAGCGCTCCGAGATCGGTCATGCGGTCGGCCGCGGGGCGGCGAGCACGCCGCTGCGCCCTCGCGGGTGCAGCATCTCGTCGCCGTCGGGCGTCCGGGTCGCGATCAGGCGGACGATCGGCTCGCCGCGGGCGACGAACTTCGCCTCGTAGTTGGTGCGCGGGCCGCCCGGCCAGCCGGCGACCGAGCGGGTGTCGACCGCCGGATGCGCGGCGAGCAGCTCGGCGACCGCCGCCCCGTAGTCGACATGGTCGGTGGCGAAGAAGAGGCGGCCTCCGGGGGCCAGCAGCCCGAGCACCAGGTCGACGGTCTCCGGGTCGAACAGGCGGCGCTTGGAATGGCGGTCCTTGGGCCACGGGTCGGGGTGGTAGACGTGGACCGCCTCCGCCTGCCGCGGCTCGAGGGTGGTCGCCATCAGGAAGACCGCCTCGCCGCGCAGCAGCGTGACGTTGTCGAGCCCTCGCGCTGCGGCCCGGTCGCGCACCAGCCGGTAGTAGCGCGACGCGACCTCGACGCCGACGAAGGCGCGATCGCGCTCGGCGGCGGCGCGGCCGAGCAGGTAGCGACCCTTGCCGAAGCCGAGCTCGATCTCGAGCGGTCCGACGGGCGGCAGGAAGCGCTCGCGAGGCAGCGGCGACGGCTCGCTCACCAGCTCGCTCTCGCGCCCCGCCTGCCACAGCCGCGACGGCAGGATCATCCGCGCCGTCCGCCGCTCGCCGGCCCGGCGCTCACAGCAGCTCCTCGCGCCCCTGCTGCCGCAGCGCGTCGACCAGCCGTCGCACCTCCTGCGCCCGCTCGAGCGGCACCACCAGCACCGTATCGGCGGTCCGCACCACCGCCAGCCCGCTCACCCCCAGTACCGCGACCTGGCCGTCGTCCGCCCACAGCAGGTTGTCCGACGCCTCGATCGCCGCCACGTCACCGACGGTCGCGTTGCCGTCGCCGTCGCGCTCGAGCACCTCGGCGAGCGCCTGCCACGAGCCGAGATCGCTCCAACCACAGTCGAGCGGCAGGGTGGCGAGATCGTCGAGGCGCTCCATCACGGCGACGTCGATCGACACCGACGGCAGGGTGCCGTACAGCTCCTCGGTCCGCGACGGCTCGGCGCGCATCGCCGCCAGCCCGGCGCCGACCTCCGGCTCGAGGCGCTCGAGGTGGGCGAGCAGCGACTCGCCGCGGAAGACGAAAATGCCGGCGTTCCACAGATAGTCGTCGGAGTCGACGAAGCGGGTC
>JBPEXA010000630.1:0-4141 GCA_052032135.1 Thermoanaerobaculia bacterium
CGGCGAGGTAGGCGTCGAGCGCCGCGCGGTCGCCGCCGAGCCCGGCGTAGTCGAGGCCGCCGTCGACGGCGTGGCGCTCGAGCAGGGTGTCCCACGGGTCGTGCAGCCCGTCATCGGCGGCGGCGCCCGTGGTCGCGAGCAGCACCGCCAGCAGCGGCAGGCCACGGTGGCGGGTCTTCGGCATCGTCGATCGTCGCTCCGGGAGGGCCGGCCGGGGCGTCCGGCGGCCGCGCTGGACTATACGATAGCGGGGCCTTGGCGGACGCACGGTCCAACCCGCCCTTCGGCCCCATCGCGCCGGCGGCGATGGCCGAGCTCGAAGGGGCGCTCCCCGGTGACGCGCTGGTCCGGGACGCCGACGCGCTCGTCGCTCACGGCCGCGACGAGACGGAGGATCTGTGCGCGCCGCCGGAGGTGGTGGCGCGGCCGCGCACCGTCGCCGACGTGCAGGCGGTGCTGCGGTGGGCGAGCCGCCATCGCGTGGCGGTGACCCCGCAGGGGGCGCGCACCGGCCTCTCCGGCGGTGCGCTGCCGGTGCACGGCGGCGTGGCGCTCGACCTCCGACGCCTCGATCGCATCCGCTCCCTCGACGTCGACGACCGGATCGCGGTGGTCGAGGCGGGGGTGGTGACCGCCGATCTGCAGCGGGCGGCCGCCGGGGTCGGCCTCGACTACCCTCCCGATCCCGCCAGCCGGGAGAGCTGCACGATCGGCGGCAACGTCGCCGAGGACTCGGCCGGCCCTCATTCCTGCGGCTACGGGACGACCCGCGACTATGTCCTCGGCCTCGAGGCGGTGCTCGCCGACGGCTCGTTGCTCGTCACCGGCGGCGCCAACCGCAAGGACGTCACCGGCTACGACCTGACCCAGCTGCTGGTCGGCTCCGAGGGGACGCTGGCGGTGGTCACCGCCGCCACCCTCCGCCTGGTCACCCCGCCCCCGTGCCGGGTCGCCGTCGGCTTCGGCTTCGCCGACCTCGAGGCGGCGGCGCGCGGCGTGCTCGAGGCGTTCCGCGGCCCCGTCGAGCCGGTCGCCTGCGAGCTGATGGAGCGGCGCGCGCTGGAGCTGGTCGCCCGTCGCCGATCGACGCCGCCGGCGCTGGTCGGCCGCGGCGCCTTCCTGCTGCTCGACTTCGACGGGCCGTCGGAGGAGGCGGTGATGGCGGCGGTCACCGCGGTCGCCGAGCGGCTCCCCGGGCTCGATCCGATCGTCGCCCGCGACGAGCGGGACCGGCGGCGCATCTGGGCCTTTCGCGCCGAGATCGGCACTGCGGTGAAGGAGCATTCGAGCTACAAGGAGGTCGACGCCGTGGTCCCCCGCTCGCGGCTCGCCGAGCTGGTGCGCGCCGCCCGCGCCGCTGCCGCCGCCGCCGATCTCGAGTGCGTCTGCTACGGGCACGCCGGCGACGGCAACCTGCACGTCAACCTGCTGCGCGGCGATCTGGAGCTCGATCGCTGGCAGGCGGCGCGGGACGCCGCCGAGGACCGGCTGATCGCGTCGGTGATCGAGCTCGGCGGTGCGGTGACCGGGGAGCACGGCGTCGGCCTCACCCAGCGCCGTCATCTGGAGGGGGCGCTGCCGCCGGAGGCGCTGTCGCTGATGAGCGGCCTCCGCCGTCTGTTCGATCCCGCCGGCATCCTCAACCCGGGCAAAGTGCTCCCCTGACCGGACTCCCGGGGGAGGGCTCTCCCCCGGTACAATCTCCCCTTCATGACGACCGAGCGCACCCGAGAGCGCTACGCCGCGCTGCAGGCGATGCTCGCCCGCACGCGCACTCGCGGCCGCTGGCTGATCCTCACCCACGACAATCCGGACCCGGATTCGCTGGCGGCGGCGGCGGCGCTGGCGACCCTGCTGCGCAAGGCGTTCCGCCGTCAGGTGACGGTCGCCTACGGCGGCATCATCGGCCGCGCCGAGAACCGGCAGATGGTGAAGGTGCTGGGGATGCGGATCAGCCACCTGCGCCACCTGGCGTGGAAGAACTACCGCCACTTCGCGCTCGTCGACTGCCAGCCGGGAACCGGCAACAACCAGTTCCCCGACCACCTCAGCCCCGATCTCGTCTTCGACCACCACCCGGTCCGCCGCACGACACGCGACGCGCAGTTCATCGACATCCGCACCGACTACGGGGCCACCGCGACGATC
Source organism: Thermoanaerobaculia bacterium (assembly GCA_052032135.1). Taxonomy (GTDB): domain Bacteria; phylum Acidobacteriota; class Thermoanaerobaculia; order Multivoradales; family JAHEKO01; genus CALZKB01. Next base: position 2,149 of record JBPEXA010000630.1, read on the forward strand.
CTCACCGAGTACCTGCAGGAGGCGGGGGTCGAGGTGTCGCGGGCCAACGCCACGGCGCTGGTCTACGCCATCAACACCGAGACGCAGGACTTCCGCCGCGAGTACTCCCCCGCCGACCGCGCGGTCTACGACTTCCTTTTGCCGCTCGCCGACCGGCGGGCGCTGTCGCGGATCCAGGCGCCGCCGCTGAGCCTCGCCTACTTCCACAGCCTGCGGCGGGCGGTCGAGAACCTGCAGACGGTGAGCACCCTGGTGGTCTCTCACCTCGGCCCCGTCGAGCAGCCGGACATCGTCCCCGAGGTCGCCGATCTGCTGCTGCGCCTCGACGGCAAGACCTGGTCGATGGTGACCGGCGTCTTCGAGGAGCGCCTCTACCTGTCGATCCGCACCACCAACCCGCGCGCCGACGCCGGCCGGATGATGCGGGGACTGCTGTCGCGTCGCGGCAAGGGTGGCGGACATGGGATGATGGCGGGCGGCTGGGTCTCGCTCGAGCAGGCCGACAACGGCAAGCTCGAGGCGCTGCGCAGCCGACTCGCGGCGAGATTCGCCAAGATGCTGAAGAAGAACCCCGAGCGCCTGCTGCCGATCGACTGGTCGCAGGTGATCCACGAAGAGCAGGAAGAACCGTCGTGAGCGTCCTCCAGCGGCTCGTCCGCCGCCCGAAGCCGTACCGCCTGCGGGACCTGCGGCGCCGGGAGCGGTACCGGTCCGACTACGACCTCGTCGCCGACTACCTGCTGCGCAGCCTGCCGTTCGACTCCGCGATCGACATCGGCTGCGGCAACTGCTTCCTCCTCGACCGCTTCCTGGCGGCCGGCAAGCGGATCGCCGGCGTCGACGTCAGCCCCGACGTGCCGCAGCTGGTCGGCGAACGGCTGAACGGGTCGATCCAGGTCGCCGACTTCGGCGCCGCCGCCGGCAGCTACGACCTCGCCTGCTGCGTCGAGGTCGCCGAGCACATCGAGCCCGAGCGCTCGCTGTCGCTGGTCGAGACCCTCGCCCGTGTCGCCCGCTCGTGGATCTACTTCTCGGCGGCACCAGAAGGTCAGCAGGGGCGCGGCCACATCAACTGCCGGCCCCACGAAGAGTGGCTCGACTGGTTCGACGCTTTCGGCTGGCACCTGGACGAGGCGGGCACCGCGGCGCTGCGCGAGCACCTCGAGCGGTTGGAGCTGACGCCCTGGCTGCGGGGCAACAGCTTCCTGCTGACCGCCAACGGCCACCGCGTCGAGCGCGTCAACGGCAGCGGCCCCACGGCGGGCGACGCCGATCCCGGCTCCGAACCGCCGTCCGGCGCCTAGCCGGCGGATCGGCGACGGCGGCGGACGATGCGCGCCAGCTGCCGGGCGCTCACCCGGACCTTGGCGACCGGCCGCCCGTCGCGCAGCAGCACCGGCACCACGTCGCCGTAGGCGGCCAGCAGCGCTGCGTCGGCGTCGACGTCGCGGGCGATCCAGCGGGCTCCGAGTGTCGGCAGCTCGCGATCGAGCACCCCGGCCATCTCGTCGCAGAGGTGGCAGCCGGCGCGGGTGACCAGCTCGAGGGTCACTCCCACTCGATCGTCCCCGGCGGCTTGCTGGTGACGTCGTAGACCACCCGGTTGACGCCCGGCACCTCGTTGACGATCCGGTTGGCCACCCTCCCCAGCAGCTCGTACGGCAGCGCCGACCAGTCGGCGGTCATGAAGTCCTTGGTCTCGACGGCGCGCAGGGCGACGACCTGGTCGTAGGTGCGGTAGTCGCCCATCACGCCGACGCTCTTGACCGGCAGCAGGACCGCGAACGCCTGGCTCACCTTGTCGTAGTACCCGGCCTCCCGCAGCTCGTGGAGGAAGATGGCGTCGGCCTCGCGCAGCAGGTCGGCCGCTTCGACCGTGACCTCTCCGAGCACACGGACCGCCAGCCCGGGGCCGGGGAACGGGTGACGGCCGATCAGCGATTCCGGGATCCGCAGCTCGCGCCCGAGCTGGCGCACCTCGTCCTTGAACAGC
>JBPEXA010000631.1:0-3492 GCA_052032135.1 Thermoanaerobaculia bacterium
GTCGGCGGCGGCGAGACGATGGCGATGAACTGGGTGCCGCTCGGCCGCCACAACCTCAATCTCTTCGACTTCATCGACATCCTCGCCGGGCTGTGGCCGTTCGTCGCCCTCGCCTTTCTGACCCGCCTCATCCACCGCCGACGGCGATCGTCGACCGCGGCGGTCACCGGCGGCGCGGCGATCGCGGCGCTCCTCTTCGCCATCGAGTGGCTGCAACGGGATCTCCCCGGCCGCACCGCCGACATCACCGACGTCCTCTTCGGGGTGGCGGCGTGGGGCGTCGCCTGGAAGCTGATGCGGCGCCGGTCCCGCTCCGCCTCGCGACCGCTGCCCGACGTCGAGCCGGACCGCGTCACCGCGGCCCGCTGACGCGTCGGCGGCTCAGGGCAGGACGTTCGACCAGGCGGAGAGGTCGCCCGACTCGAAGCCGTCGGCGAAGATCATCGGATCCTCCGCCACCGTGAAGGTCCCGCGCACGGAGTTCCACGAGTCGTTGTCGCCGAAGCCGGTGAAGAGGATCGTGAAGTCTTCGCCGTCGGCGCTCAGCCACTTGTTCGAGAAGTTCCAGTAGAAGGTGCTGGCGTCGACGAAGCCGTCGCCGAAGGGCGGGTTGCCCAGGTAGGCGACGGTGGTCCACGGGCCCCACGGCTCGGGAGCGTCGAAGATGCCGAGGAAGCCCTCGCCGGAGACGTCGTGCTCGGTCATCAGCAGGTAGCGGCCGAGGGGGGCGTTGTAGCTCACGCTGACGCACCAGCCGACGCCGTTGGCGTCCTCGAACACCGGCGTGCGCTGGCTGGCGTCGCTGCTCCAGGTCGGGTTGCCCTGCCCGTCGAGGCCGGTGAAGAACTCGAAGGCGTTGACGTTCATCACGTCGTCGCTCGGCGAGCGGGCGAGATCGATCTTGCCGGTCGACGGACTGCCGCCGGTCTGGATCACCAGGTCGTTGGTGTAGCCGCGGGGGAAGTAGTGGTAGACCCACGAGTCGCGGGCGCCGGCGTAGTCCTGGCCGAAGTTGAGAATGGTCGGGATGATCAGCTGGGAGTCGGTGTCGTTGAGGTCCCAGCTGCTCCGGGTCCAGGTGGCGGACTTGTCGGTCGACACCGCCAGCCGGGTCTCGGTGAAGGTGGCGGGCCCGGAGCCCGGCCCCCACCACATGTAGAGGATGCCGCCGATGCTGATGATGCCGTACGACTTGCCCTCGAACTGGGCGGGGTTCTCCGGCTCGAATCCTCCCCACACGTTGAAGCCCTGGTAGGTGGTGGCATTCCCCTCGACCCGCGCGACGCCGAGGCTGACGCGGCCCTTGGTGTTGGTGCCGCCGAAGCCTCCGCCGTCGCCCCAGGAGGTGTACTGATGGCCGTCGTCGGACCAGGTGATCGGCCAGTTGTCGCTGCCGGGCGCGTACTCCTGGTGGGTGGCGAAGTCGAACGTCACTCCGGTGATGTGCGAGCTGGGCGGGTAGGGCGGATCCCCCGCCTGAACGGCGCAGGCGAGGAGGAGCAGAGCGGCGGCCGTGGCCGCGAGACGGGTCGTTGGAATCATGGCGTGGCGAATGGTAGCGCATCCCCGGACCCCGAGCTGGGGAGCGGTGCATTCCGCCGCCGGCGGGCTACAATCCGGCGATCGATCCGACCGCGAGACCCGCGACATGGGCATGGGCAAGCCGCGACTGAAGAGAGTGCTCCAGGCCGGCCTGGGGATCGGCCTCCTCGCGGCGCTGATCTCGGTCGTCGACGTGGGCGAGACGGTCGCCCTGCTGCGCCGCGCACGCCCGGGGTGGCTGATCGCCGGCCTGCTGGTGACCGTGGCGAGCCGGTGCCTGATGGCCTACAAGTGGAACCTGCTGCTGAGGGCGAAGGGGATCTGGCTCCGCCACCTCGAGGCGCTGCGGATCTACTACATCGGCAACTTCCTCGGGCTCTTCCTCCCCGCCACCGTCGGACTCGACGTGCTGCGGACCCTGTACGTCAAGCCGCATGCCCCCGGCCGCGTACCGGAGGTCATCTCCTCGATCCTCGTCGAGCGGCTGCTCGGGGTGCTGATGATCGGCCTGGCGGCCGTCGGCGGCTGCCTCGCCCTGGCGCAGGTGACGGTGTCGCAGTCGGGGGCCGTCCGCGAGCTCCTGGTCGCCAGCGCCGCACTGCTCGGCGTCGCCGTGCTGGTGATCGGGGTGTCGTTCACCGGCCGCTTCGGCCTGGTGGTGGCGCGGCTGCTCGACGTCGGGGCGCGCCGCGGCGGCTGGGCGGCTCGAGTCGCCGGCAAGCTGCGGGAGGTGTTCGACTCCTACCAGGCCTACCGCCACCACCGGTCGGCGCTCGTCGCCTTCCTGCTGCTGACGGCGGTGGAGATCGGCACCGTCGTGCTCTGGAACTACTGCGTCGGCCTCTCCCTCGGGCTCGACCTGCCGTTCCACATCTACCTCTACGTCATCCCTCCGATGGCGCTGCTGGTCCGCCTGCCGATCACCATCAGCGGCGTCGGCCTGCGCGAAGGTGCGTTCGTGGTGCTGCTCGCGGTCGTCGGCGTGCCGCGCGAGGAGAGTCTCGCGCTCGGCGTCCTCGCCCACGCCCTCGACCTCGTCGCCCTGCTGACCGGAGGGCTCTGGTACGCCCTGTCGCCGCAGTACCGACGACCCTCCGCCGCCCGGCTGGAAGAGGTGACGGCCGAGGCCCACCCGGCCGGCGGCCGCGCGGCGGCGACCGGCCGCGACGCTCCTGTGTAGACTCCTGCGAGGATCGCGGAGCGGTCAGGTGTCCAACTCGTCATCGCACCGGCTCGACCCCGAGTCGCACATCCGCCACCAGCTGTACGGTGGCGAGCAGAGCACGTGGCGGCGCTACGCTCGGCTGGTGACCGGCAAGGCTTCGATCGGCGCCCTGCTGCGCTACGAGCTGATCACCACCCTGTTCGGACCGCTACCGGGCGCCCTCGGGCTGGCGCTGCGCCGTCTCGCTTACCCGCGGCTGCTCGCCGGCTGCGGTCGCGGCGTCGTCTTCGGGCGCAACGTGACGCTGCGCAACGGCGCGGGGATCACGGTCGGCGATCGGGTGGTCATCGACGACGACGTCCTGATCGACGCCCGGGGAGCGGGAGACGAGGGGATCCGCATCGGCGACGAGGCGGTGATCCACCGGGGGGCGATCCTGATCGCCAAGAACGGCGGCATCCGCATCGGCGAGAGGGCCGACGTCGGCGTCAAGACGATGATGTTCTCGACCGGCGGGATCGACATCGGCCGCGCCGTCGCCCTCGCCGGGGACTGCAAGATCGGCGGCAGCCTGAGCCGCTGGGAGGGCGGGGCCGACGGCGAGGGGAGCAAGGAGCGCTTCACACCCGGGCCGGTGGTGGTCGAAGAGGAGTGCACGGTGTTCATGTCGGCGATCCTGCTCGACGGCGTCCGCGTCGGTCGCCGATCGTTCGTCGGCCCCGGCGTCATCCTCCGCGACGACCTGGCACCGGGCTCGACCGTCGCCGCCTTCCAGAAGCTCGTCC
>JBPEXA010000632.1:0-1934 GCA_052032135.1 Thermoanaerobaculia bacterium
CACCGACATGCGGTCGGGACGGGTGGTGTCGAGCACGATGAAGAGGACGTCGGGGAGCTCGTTGCGGTCACCGTAGGCGTGCGCACGCGGAGCGTCGCGCGCCGCGACCGCTCCGGCGATCACCAGCGACACGGCCGCCGCGGCCGTCGCCACCCGCAGGCCCGGCTTGCGCAGCACCATCGCCGCGATCCCCGCGCAGCCGAGGGCGAGCACGACGACGCCGACCCAGTGGAGGCCCTCGACCAGCGGCGAAGCGGGCAGGCGCCACTCGACCGACCGCAGCCAACCGTGGACGAGGAACGCCAGCACCGGCGCCAAGGCGACGGCGAGCGCTCGCCGGCGGTCGAGGCGGGCGGCGAGCGCGAACGCCAGCAGGGCGGCCACCGCGGCCAGCGCGAGCACGGCGAGCGTCACCGCCCGGAACTCGCAGCTGCCGCCGGCGAGCAGCCGCAACGCCAGCTCGCCGCTGCCGACCACGACGACGGCGGCCGCGGCATCGGCGGCCGTCGAGAGCCGAGCGCGCGGCGGGGCGTGAGCGGCGTCGCGGTCAGCCAACGTCACCTGGAGGCTTCGACCCGACACCCTCCGCCGCCTCCGCGGTCCCGCCGACCTCGAACACCAGGATGCGCGGCCGTTCCCGTCTCGGATTCATCGATACGAACAGTCGTTTCGAAGCGCCATCGTAGGAGGCGGCGCCGAGGCGATGACCGAAGACCTTCGGGATCGCCCGGCTCAGATCGCCGAACGATACCGGATGGACGCTCCACGGCCGAGCGTCGCCGCGCGCGACCCTCGCCAGATCCTCGGGATCGTAGGCCCAGTAGTACGGAACGTAGGGGTAGGCGTGCGATCCCTTCGAGTCGTTGCCCGGGTCGTAGCACCAGACGTGCCCCCCCTCCTCGACGCCATGCAGGGCGGGATCGCTGGTCCCCTGTCCGTAGCAGACGTCGCCCGTCCCCAGGTTGCCGACGAAGACCACCGTCTCGGCGAACGCCTCCCCGCCGTCGACCCACATCACCCCTCGAACGCTCGTCCCCTGCCAGTTGAAGAACGGGTTGCGCCGGTCGTGGGGATAGAGGTGCGGACGGTCGAGCGGATAGGCGACCAGCGGCGTCGCCGCGATCTTGCCGCGACCGATGCGGGCGGAGTCGACGACGAACAGCCCCGGCCCCTGCGAGGTGCGCTTGGTGATCGACAACCCCGACCCGCCGAGGGCGAGATCGCCGCCGAGTCGCGACCGCCACCGCTCCGGCACCCCACCCATGTAGACGCCGACGAAGCCCGACAGCAGGTCGTCGACCTCGAACAGCCCTCGCGCCTCGCCGGCGAAGTCGAGCGGCGAGGTGAAGAGCGTCTCGCGGTCCATGGCGCCCGCGTCGTAGACGTCGTAGACGGCGCCGACCACCATCTCCGTCTCCGTCACCTGCAAGCCGCCGACCTTTTGTCGCCCTCGCTTGGCGTGCATGGCGCCGTCGGTGAGATCGGCGAGCGGCTGCAGCACCGGTGGTGACGGCAGCTCTCCGAGCGGATCGCCGAGGACGATCCCCACCTCCGCGACCTTCCCCTCGACGTCGTGCCCGGCCACCAGCAGGCTCTCCCGGTGGGGGTTGAAGGCGATCGCGTGACCGCCGTAGCGAAAGCCGTTCTCCGGCAGGATCATGGCGCCGACCAGCTCGAAGTCGGACGGCTGCCAGTGGCGATCGGCGACCAGCGGTGTGGCGAAGGTCGTCAGCGCGGTCGACGTCGCCGTGGCGGTGGCGGGCCGCAGCCGTACCTCGTAGCTCTCGCCGCTCTCCAGGCCACGAAGCTCGATCGAGCCGTTGCGGGACCTGGCGCCGCGCTTGCCGGGGCCGCCGAAGCCGAGCCACGCCGAGTCGCCCTGGCGGCGGTACTCGACGCCCCACGAGGGTTGCGGCGCCCTCCAGTCGACCCTC
>JBPEXA010000633.1:0-2365 GCA_052032135.1 Thermoanaerobaculia bacterium
GTGAGCGGGGCTCCCTTCGTAGAGCACGACGGTGGCGCCCACCAGCAGCCCGCCGACGAGGTAGTTCCACATCATCCAGCCGGTGATCGTGTACCAGAAGAAGCGATCGCCGCGACCGAGGTCGGTGTGGAGGGCGAGCTGCTTGCAGTGCTCGACGACGATCCCGCCGTGGCCGTGGACGATCGCCTTCGGTGGTCCGGTGGTGCCGGAGGAGTAGAGGATCCACAGCGGATGGTCGAACGGCACGCTCTCGAACTCGAGCGCCCCCTCCGCGCCGTCGAGCTCGGTCCACGATCGCCAGTCGTCGCCGGGGCGCTCGCCGTCCGCCGTCGACACCCGGGCGGTGAGCGACGGCAGGCCGTCGGCGATGGTCGCCATCTCCTCGCGCCGATCGAAGCGCCGCCCGCCGTGGTGGTAGCTCGGGCTCGCCAGCAGCACCGAGGGCTCGATCTGCCGGAAGCGGTCGAGGACGCTCTCGACCCCGAACTCCGGGGGGCAGCTCGACCAGATCGCGCCGAGGCTGGCGGTCGCCAGCAGGCCGACGACCGCCTGCGGGTCGTTGGCGACGCACGCCGCCACCCGGTCACCGCGACCGACGCCGAGCTGCCGCAGGCCGGCCCGCGCTCTCGCCACCCGCCGCCGCAGGGTGGGGCGATCGATCTCGATCCGGCGTCCGTCCTCCCGCAGATAGACGATCGCCGGCCCGGGGATCTCGGCGCGCAGCGCCTGCTCGGCGTAGTTGAGGCGAGCGTTCGGAAAGAAGCGGGTGCCCGGCATGCCGCGCCCGTCGACAGCCGGCTCGAGAGTGCCCTCGAAATCGAGGCCGAGGAAGTCGACCAGCGAGCGCCAGAAGGCGTCGAGATCGGCGGTCGACCACGCCCACAGCTCCGGATAGTCGTCGAAGCGCAGGCCGCGCTCGCTGTCGAGCCAGCGCAGGTACGCGGTCAGCCGGCAGCTCTCGCGCAGCGCCTCCGGAGGCTCCCACAGAACCTCGGCGCCGCCATCGATGCGCTGGTCTTCGGCCACTGCCGCCTCGCACCGGTATCCTCTCACCGTGACCCTGCACCGCGACGTTCTCGACGGCATCGGCGGGACGCCGCTGCTCGAGCTGCGCCATGTCGCCCCCACCGACGGCGCCCGCATCCTCCTCAAGCTCGAGGCGCTCAACCCGACCGGCAGTATGAAGGACCGGATGGCGCTGGCGATGATCGAGGCGGCGGAGGCCGACGGCCGGCTCGAGCCCGGCGGCGAGGTGGTCGAGTACACCGGCGGCAGCACCGGGGTGTCGCTGGCGCTGGTCTGCGCGGTCAAGCGGCATCCCCTCCACGTCGTCACCTCGGACGCTTTCTCGCGGGAGAAGCTCGACCACATGGCGCTGCTCGGCGCCCGTTTGGACATCGTCCCCAGCGATTCGGGGCGGATGACGCGGGAGCTGACCGAGGCGATGATCGAGCGCGCCCGCGAGCTGACCGCGGAGCAAGGCGCCTACTGGACCGATCAGCTCGCCAATCCCGACCAGATCCCCGCCTACCACCGGATGGCGGCGGAGATCTGGGAGCAGACCGGCGGCCGGGTCGACGCCTTCGTGCAGAGCGTCGGCACCGCGGGGTCGCTGCGCGGCACCGGTGAGGGACTGCGCGAGCGCCACCCCGAAGTGACCATCGTCGCCGTCGAGCCGGCGGAGTCGGCGGTGCTCGCCGGCGGACCATCGGGGGCGCACAAGATCGACGGCGTCGGCGCCGGTTTCGTGGTGCCGCACTGGCGCGACGACGCCGCCGACCGCCTGGAGGCGGTGTCGACCGACGAGGCGGTGGCGATGGCGGCGCGGCTGGCGCGCGAAGAGGGCCTGCTCGCCGGCACCTCGACCGGCAGCAACGTGGTCGCCGCCCTCAGGGTGGCGGAAGAGCTCGGGGCCGGAGCCACCGTGGTGACGCTGATGTGCGACAGCGGGATGAAGTACCTGAGCAACGAGGCCTATCGCCGAGCCGTCGCTCGTCCGTCCTGAGCATCCAACGCCGGGAGAGGACGCCGTGCTAGCCTCCGCGCTCACTCGATCGCTTGCGCCCTCGCCGCGTGGCGAGCCCACCTCCGCCGCGAATGCCAAGGTTCTTCGATTTCGCCGTCTCCCCGCTCGACACCCGGATCGAGATCGAGGGGGAGGTGACCGAGCTGTGGCGGGTCGAGGGGCGCGATCTGGCGCGCGGCTTCTGCGGCGCGCTCTTCCTCGCGCTGCCGCTGCTCTACACCCTCGAGATGTGGGAGCGGTCGCGGGTGATCCCGTCGTGGGACCTGGCGATCATCGTGGTCCTCACCTATTTCGCCAACGTCGGCTACAACAAGTTCTCCGGCTTCAAGCCCCAGGAGC
>JBPEXA010000634.1:0-11716 GCA_052032135.1 Thermoanaerobaculia bacterium
CGTCGGCGAGCTGACCGCCGACGGCATCGAGATCCTCGACGGGCTCGAGCCCGGCGAGCGCATCGTCACCGCCGGTGTCCGCCGGCTGAGCGACGGCGAGCGGGTGCTGTTGCCGGAGCCCGCTTCGTGAAGCTCACCCGGCTGGCGATCGACCAGAACCGCGTCAGCCTGATCCTGCTGGTGGTGATCGTCGTCTTCGGCCTCGAGGCGTACGTCTCGATGCCGCGGGCGGAGGACCCCGGCTTCACCATCCGCACGGCGATGATCCTCACCTATTTCCCGGGCGCCAGTCCCGAGCGGGTGGAGCAGCTGGTCACCGACAAGCTCGAGAAGGCGATCCAGGAGATGCCCGAGGTCGACACCATCCACAGCCAGTCGAAGACCGGTGTCTCCTTCATCCTCGTCGACGTCGAGGAGCGCTACCGCGAGATGCGGCCGATCTGGGACAGCCTCCGCCGCAAGGTCGAACGCGCCTCGCGCGAGCTGCCCGACGCGGTGATCGGCCCCAACGTCAACGACGAGTTCGGCGACGTCTTCGGCACGGTCGTCAACCTCACCGGCGACGGCTATTCCTACGCCGAGCTCGAGGACGTCGCGGAGGCGGTGCGCGACGATCTGCTGCTGCTCGACGAGGTCGCCAAGGTCACCATCCACGGCACCCAGGACGAGCGGATCTTCATCGAGTTCAACAACGCGCGGCTCGCCGAGGTCGGCCTGTCGCCGCGGCAGCTGAGCGCCATCCTCGAAAGCCGCAACACGATCAATCCCGGCGGCGAGGTGCGCACCGAGGACGAGAAGATCGTCCTCGAGCCGACCGGCAGCTTCGAGTCGGTCGCCGACGTCGCGCGGACGATCATCCCGCTCCCCGGCGACGGCGAGCTGGTCTATCTCGAGGACCTGGCGTCCGTCACCCGCGGCTACGTCGATCCCCCCAACCGGCTGATGCGGGCGAGCGGCGTCCCCGGCCTGGCGCTGGCGATCTCGATGCGCGAGGGGGGCAACATCCTGCGGCTGGGGGAGACGGTGCGCGAGGCGATCGAGACCGCCCAGCGCAGCTACCCGCACGGCGTCGACTTCGAGTTCACCCAGTTCCAGGCCGGCAACGTCGAGCGCAAGGTCAACGATTTCGTCGGCAACCTGCTGCAGGCGGTCGGCATCGTCATGCTGGTGATGCTCGTCACCCTCGGCGTGCGGACCGGCCTCGTGGTGGCGACGCTGATCCCGATGGCGATCATCATGAGCTTCATCTTCATGTCGCTCTTCGGGGTCGGCATCAACACCATGTCGTTGGCGGCGCTGATCATCGCCCTCGGCCTGCTGGTCGACAACGCGATCGTGATGTCGGAGTCGATCATGGTGATGACGTCCGAGGGCAAGCCGGTGCGCCAGGCGGCGATCGACTCGGCGTCGGAGCTCAAGATGCCGCTGCTGGTGTCGTCGCTCACCACCGCCGCCGCCTTCCTGCCGATCTACCTGGCGGAGTCGGCGGTCGGGGAGTACACGGCGGCGCTCTTCCAGGTGGTCACCATCACCCTGCTCTGCTCCTGGCTGCTGGCGATGACGATGATCCCGCTGTTGTGCGTCCTCTTCCTGAAGGTGCGGCCGCGGCCGGCGGACGCCTTCGAGACGCCGTTCTACCGCCGCTACCGGGCGTTCCTCATCGCCGGGCTCCGCCACCGCTGGCTGGTGGTCGGCGTCGCCGCGCTCGCCTTCTTCGGCACCCTCCAGCTGTTCGCCTTCCTGCCGTCGATCTTCTTCCCCCCCAACGAGCGATCGACCCTGATGGCGGAGCTGCGACTGCCGACCGGCACCCCGCTGGCGCGCACCGCCGAGGTGACCGCCGAGTTCGAGGCGTTCATGAGCGAGGAGCTCCGCGTCACCGAGGAGGCGGCGGCGGCCGGCAGCGAGGGGATCACCGACTGGGCGACCTTCATCGGCGAGGGGGCGCCGCGCTTCTACCTCTCCTACGCTCCGGAGCAGGCGAGCCCCGAGTTCGCGGTGATCATCGCCAACACGACCTCGCGCGAAACGGTCGACGTGGCGGTCGACCGCCTGCGCCGCTTCGCCCGTCGCTACCCCGATCTCAAGGCGGAGATCGATCCGCTGCCGCTCGGCCCGCCCGCCGGCGATCCGATCGAGGTGCGCGTCTCGGGGCCCGACAGCGACGTCGTCTTCGACCTCGTCGACGGGGTGAAGGCGCGCATGCACGAGGTCGACGGCATCCGCAACATCGCCGACGACTGGGGGGCGCCGTCGAAGAAGCTGCTGGTGCGGGTCGACGAGGCGCGCGCGCAGCGCGCCGGGGTCAGCAACCAGGACATCGCGCTGTCGCTGCAGACGGTGCTCTCCGGCATCACCTCGACCGAGTACCGGGAGGCCGACAAGATCATCCCGGTGACGCTGCGCTCGGTCGAGGCCGACCGCCTCGACCTGCGCAAGCTCGACACCCTCAACGTCTTCTCGCAGGCGAGCGGCCGCTCGGTGCCGCTCGAACAGGTCGCCGACCTCGAGATCGCCTGGCAGCCGGGCAACATCCGACGCCGCAACCGGCTGCGGACGGTGACCGTCGCCGCCGACATCGATCCCGGGTACACGGCGATCGGCATCAATCGTGAGCTGGTACCGCTGCTCGAGGCCGACAGCGCCGAGTGGCCGCTCGGCTACGGCTGGGAGATCGGCGGCGAGGACGAGGCGGCGCAGGAGGGGAACGCCTCGATCGTCGCCAAGCTGCCGGTCGCCGGCCTGATCGTCGTCCTGCTGCTGGTGTCGCAGTTCAACTCGCTGCGGCGGCCGGCGATCGTGCTGGTGACGATCCCGCTGGGGATGATCGGCGTCGTCCTCGGGCTGCTCGTCATGCGCTCCTACTTCGGCTTCATGACCCTGCTCGGGGTGGTGTCGCTGGCCGGCATCGTCATCAACAACGCGATCGTGCTCCTCGACCGCATCGAGATCGAGATTCGCGACAACGGACGCTCCCCCCAACAGGCGGTCGTCGAGTCCGCTCAGCGCCGGCTGCGACCGATCCTGCTGACCACCGTCACCACCCTCGGCGGACTGATCCCGCTCTATCTCGGCGGCGGCGTGATGTACCAGCCGATGGCGGTGGCGATCATGTTCGGCCTCGCCTTCTCGACCGTGCTCACCCTCGGGGTGGTGCCGGTGCTGTACGCGCTCTTCTTCGGCGTCCGCTTCGACGGGGTCGAAGCGTAGGCCGTCCGTCTACAATCCCGCCATGCTCCTCTACCGCCTCGGCCCCGAGGGGTTTTTCGCCGCCCGCGACGACGAGGGGGCGCTGCGCATCCTCTATTCCGACCCCTATCTGGTGCGCCCGGCCGGCTGGGAGTTCGGGCGCGAGGTCGAGGACGCGCCGGGGCTGCTGCCGCCGGTCGCCCCCGGCAAGATCGTCGGCGTTGGCCGCAACTACGCCGACCACGCCGCGGAGCTCGGCAACGAGATGCCGGCCGAGCCGCTGCTGTTCCTCAAGGCGCCGAGCTCGGTGATCGGGCCGGCGGCGCCGATCGTGCTGCCGCCCGAGAGCGCGCGGGTCGAGTACGAGGGGGAGATCGCCGTCGTCGTGCGGCAGCGGCTGACGCGGGCGAGCGAGGAGGAGGCGCGCAGCGCCATCCTCGGGGTGACCGCGGCGTGCGACGTCACCGCGCGCGATCTGCAGCGCAGCGACGCCACCTTCGCCCGCGCGAAGTCGTTCGACACCTTCTGTCCGCTGGGGCCGGCGATCGACGTCGAGCCGCAGCTCGAGGCGCTCGAGGTCGTCACCCGCGTCGACGGCGACGAGCGCCAGCGCGGCCACGCCTCGGCGATGGCGTGGGGCGTCGTCGAGCTGCTGGTCTACGTCTCGCGGATGATGACCCTCGAGCCCGGCGACGTGGTGCTCACCGGCACCCCGTCGGGCGTCGGAGAGCTCGCGGCAGGGCAGACGGTCGAGGTCGAGGTGTCGGGGGTCGGGGTGCTGGAGAACCGGGTGGAGGCGGCGGCGTGGTGACCGGATCGCCTACGACCGGATCTTCGGTGATCGGCCCGCGCATCGTCGCCGGCACCGTCACCACGGCGCTGGCGGTGCCCGCCTTCCATTACCTCAAAGGGCTGCCATGGTCGCTGGCGGCCCTCGTCGGTCTCGCCTGCGGTGCCCTCGCCTTCCTGGTGGTGCGAGCGGTGCAGAATCTCCAGGCGTGGCGCCCGCGCTGATGGGCGGTCACCCTCGCCACGGGACGGCGACCGCCGCCGCCACCAGCAGCAGATGGTGCGCGCCGCCGAGCGTCCAGCCGAACAGGTGGAGCGCCAGCCAGGCGCCGCCGGCGGCGCAGGCGAGCAGGATCCGCTGGTCTCGTCGGGTCAAGCCCGAGCAAGCTAGCACAGCGACGTCGGCCGGGTGAGCAACGACGATCGCATCGCCGCCGTCACCCTCGACGCCACCGGCACCCTGATCCACAGCCCCCGTCTCGGGGAGCTCTACAGCACGGTGCTGGCGCGCCACGGCATCACCGTCGAGCCGCCGGAGGCACGCCGCCTGATCCACGCCGTCTGGCGCGAGTTCGACTGTGCGGCGACCGCCCGCGAGGACCGCTTCGGCCGCCACCCGGAGGGGGCCGAAGGATGGTGGCGCCGCTTCCTCGAGCGCTTCTGCGAGCACCTCGGCGGGCCGCCGCCGAGCCGATTCGCCGCCGCCGAGCTCTACGATCGCTTCGCCCGCGCCGAGGCGTGGGAGGTCTACCCCGAGGTCGCCTCGGTGCTCGCCGGGCTGCGATCGGCCGGACGGCGCCTGGCGGTGATCGCCAACTGGGACGAGCGGCTGCCGACGCTGCTCGAGCGGCTCGGTCTCGGCCGCTACTTCGAGATCGTCGTCACCTCGCAGGGGGCCGGGGTGGAGAAGCCGCACCCGCTGATCTTCCAGACCGCCCTCGGGATGCTCGACCTCGAGCCGGAGGTGGTGCTCCACCTCGGCGACCGGCCGTTCGAGGACATCGAGGGCGCGGAGGCGGCCGGCATGGCGGCACGGCTGGTCGACCGCTCCGTCGGCCACGATCTCGACCAGCTCACCCGGCGGCTCCGGGCGGCGCGGCGCTTTCTGTAAGATGCGGCGCCATGAAGCGCGCCGCCCTCGTCGTCATCGTCCCGCTCGCCCTCTCGATCGGCTGCACCCGACCCTCCGAGGAGGCGGTGGAGCCGCTCGAGACCGAGGAGGTGACGACCGCCATCGACGCCGAGCTGACCACCGACTACGACCTCCAGGCGAGCTCGGTCGAAGACAACGTCGGCGTCAGCGTGCCGGGCGACTTCCCGCGCGACCTGCCGCTCTACGCGTCGGGGAGCGTCATCAGCTACGGGCCGGCCGATCCCGACCGCAAGTACATCGAGCTGTCGGTGCCGGCGCAGCTGCGCGTCGTCGAGCGGCGCTACGAGCGGGAGATCGTCTCGGCCGGCTGGCGCAAGCGCGACGACGGAGCCTTCGAGCGCAACGGGCGGGCGGTCTGGGTCAGCTACCGGGAGGGGACGCCGGGGACGTGGGTGCGCATCGAGTACCCCGCCTGACGTGAACCGCCCGACCGACGAGCGACCACCCGACGACGGCGCCGGCGAGCGGCCGCAGCGGACGGCCGGGATGCGCTTCGGCAACATGGGCGCCTACGGGCGCGGCTTCGAGTTCGTCGCTGCCGTGATCGGCATGGCGGCGTTCGGCTACTGGATCGGCGGCACCTGGGATCGCGCCCTCCACGGCCTCGCCATCGGGGGCATTCTCGGAATCGTCGGCGGTATGTATAATCTGCTCCGCCAAGGCCTCGGGGCGACCCGCCGGGCCGAGGCAAATCGAGGCAAATCGGAGAAGTAGTTGGATGGCTTCGGATGGTCGAAGCACCGTCGGGGCCTTGCTGCGATTCTCCGGCCTGTTGATCGTTGCGGGCGGCGCACTCGCGCTGCTCGGGTGGTACCCGACCAACAACCTGGGAGGAGCGTCAGGCATACGAGGGATGCTGGCAGGAATCGGAGTGGGGCTCGCCGCCTCGCTCGTCGGAGCCCTGCCGGCGCTGCGGGCCAAACCAGACAGCGACACCACGCAGCTGATGGTGTCGCTGCTCGGCGGTAGCGGTCTGCGCATCGCGGTCGCGCTCGCGCTGTCGCTGGCGATCGTCCTCGGCAGCGAGATCGAGCGCGCTCCGTTCCTCATCTGGGTCGGCCTCAGCTACCTCGCCCTGCTCCCCCTGGACGTGCTGCTGACCCTGCGCCAAACCCGCCCGCCGGCCTGAGCCGACCCTCACTCCAACCCACCCGATGGCCACCTCGAATCCACTCTCCCACGTCGTCCAGCACCCGATCCATCAGGTGCCGGCCGATCTCGGCCCGCTGACCCCCGAGCAGAAGCTGACGGTCTTCTCCGACCACATCAGCATGATCCTGCTCGCCTTCTTCATCCTGGTGCTGGTGCTGCCGCGCTCGCTGCGGCGCAAGAACGCCGAGGGGATCGAGCGGCTGGTGCCGACCGGTTTCGGCAACGGTATCGAGGCGATCTGCGCCTACTTCCGCGACGAGATCGCGCGACCCAACCTGCAGGAGCACACCGACCGCTTCATCAAGTACGTCTGGACGGTGTTCTTCTTCATCCTGGCGCTCAATCTGCTCGGCCTGGTGCCCATCGCCGCGATCAGCCCGCTGGTCGGGCCGTGGCACATCGGCGGCACCGCTACCGCCAACATCTGGGTGACCGCCACCCTCGCCCTGGCGACGCTGTTCATGATGATCTTCAACGGCCTGCGGCTGGGCGGCAAGCACTTCATCGCCCACCTCTGCCCCGGGCCTCTGTGGCTGGCGCCGCTGCTGGTACCGCTCGAGATCATCGGCTTCGTCGCCAAGACCTTCGCGCTCACCGTGCGCCTGTTCGCCAACATGGTGGCGGGCCACATCATCCTCGCCGTGCTCGTCTCCTTCATCCTCTCGGCGGGCGCGGTCAGCGCGGCGATGGGCTTCGGCATCGCGGTGCCGGTGGTCATCGGCAGCGTGGCGATCACCTTCCTCGAGATTCTCGTCGCCTTCATTCAGGCGTTCATCTTCACCTTCCTGACGGTCATGTTCATCGGCCAGTCGGTGGTCTTCCACCACGACCACGATCACGACCACGGGGAGGCCCACGCGTAGGGACCCCTTCGCCATGCCCGGATCAGCGCGGGGCACGCGGGCCGAAAGGCGTGACTGCGATGGCGAATTCCAAACGAGACCGGCCCCGCACGGCTCTCGAACCAGAGGACACGATCCATGAATCAGAAGAAGTTCGCGAAGTTCGCCCTGGTGGCGATCGTTTTCGGTCTCGGTTTGATGATCGCCCCGGCAGCCTTCGCCGCCGACGGCGACGGCGGCTCGGCGCTGACCACGGATGGCGCCCGCAAGCTCGGCGGCGCGATCGGCGCCGGCCTGGCGGTGATGGGCGGCGCGGCCGGCATCGGCCGCATCGGCGGCAGCGCCGTCGAGTCGATCGCCCGTCAGCCCGAGGCGGCCGACAAGATCAGCCCCGCCATGCTGCTGACGGCGGCGTTCGTCGAGGGGGCGACCCTCTTCGCCGTGCTGGTCGGGCTGCTGGCGGCTCTCTAGAAGCTCCCTCCGGCGGCCGGACACCCGCTCCGGCCGCCGTCTCTTCCACTCGCGGCGGCTCGAGGCCGCCGACGGACGGTAGCTATGGCTCGAACGACGACTCGAATCGTGACGCTGGCGCTGATCGCGGTGGCCTTCACCACCGCCGGCGCCCACGCCGCCACCACCGGCGGTGAATCGAACCTCTTCGCCGGTGACCTCGGCAACGCGATCTGGACGCTGGTCATCTTCCTGCTGGCGGTCTTCATCCTCGGCAAGTTCGCCTGGGGGCCGCTGCTGTCGACGCTGCAGGATCGCGAGAGCTTCATCCGCGACTCCCTGGCGCAGGCCAAGGCCGACCGCGACGAGGCGCAGGCGGTGCTGGCGGAGTACCAGGCGAAGCTCGACCAGGCGCGCTCCGAGGCGACTTCGATCGTCGAGGAAGGCCGCCGCGACGCCGAGGTGGTGAAGGCGACGGTCGAGGAGGAGGCGCGCGACGAGGCGCAGAAGATGATCGCCCGCGCCAAGCGGGAGATCGAGATCGCCAAGTCGACGGCAGTGCGCGAGCTCTACGAGACGAGCGCGGCGCTGGCGACCGATCTCGCCGGCCGGGTGCTCCGGCGCGAGGTGCGGCCGGAGGATCACGAGCGACTGATCGCCGAGGCGATCGACGAGCTCGGCGAGCGCGAGACGAACTGAGCCGATGCAACGTTCCGTCAACGATCGCGAGCTGACCGTCGCCCGGGTCTACGCCGAGTCATTGCTCGGTCTGGCCGAAGGGGCGGGGCGTGCCGACGAGCTCCTCGAGGAGCTCGACGGCCTGGTCGACCTGCTCGACCGCGACCGCGATCTCGGCGCCTTCTTCGCCAGCCCGCTGGTCGACGAGGAGGCGCGGCGGGAGACGATCGAGAAGACGCTGCGCGGCGAGCTGAGCGACCTGATGGTCGACACCCTGCAGGTGATGAACTCCAAGGGGCGGCTCGGCCTGCTGCGGGCGCTGGCGATCACCTACCGCCAGGAGCTCGACCGGTTGCGCGGCCGCGTCGACGCCTCGGTGGCGTCGGCGGTGCCGCTCACCGATGATCTGCGCCGACGGCTGCGCGAGACCCTCGAGCGGGTCACCGGGCGGCGGGTGCGCCTTACCGAGACGGTCGATCCCGACCTGATCGGCGGACTGGTCGTCGCCGTCGACGACCGCAAGATCGACTACAGCCTGGCGAGCGATCTGCGCCAGCTGGACGACCAGTTGCGGGATCGAGCGACGCGCGAGATCCACAACGCGACGACGTAAGCGAGGTATGCGATGAAGTTCAAGGTCGATGAGATCTCCTCCGTCCTCACCGAGGAGATTCGCAACTACCGCACCGAGGTCGACCTCTCGGAGGTCGGTCGGGTGCTCGAGGTCGGCGACGGCATCGCCCGCGTCTACGGGCTGACCAACGCGCTGGCCGGCGAGCAGCTGCAGTTCGCCAACGGCGAGTTCGGTCAGGTGTTCAACCTCGAAGAGGGGTCGGTCGGCGTCGTCATCTTCGGCGACTATCTGTCGATCAAGGAAGGCGACGAGGTGCGGCGGACCGGCGAGCTGCTGTCGGTGCCGGTCGGCGAGGCGCTCATCGGGCGCGTCGTCGATCCGCTCGGCCGGCCGCTCGACGGGCTCGGCACCGTCGAGACGCCCCATCGCCGTCCGCTCGAGTTCAAGGCGCCGGGCATCGCCGCCCGGCAGCCGGTCGACGAGCCGCTGCAGACCGGCATCAAGGCGATCGACGCGATGATCCCGATCGGTCGCGGCCAGCGCGAGCTGATCATCGGCGACCGCAAGACCGGCAAGACGGCGATCGCCCTCGACACCATCGTCAACCAGAAGGGGGGCGACGTCGTCTGCATCTACGTCGCCGTCGGACAGAAGGAATCGACGGTGGTCAGCGTGGTCGAGAAGCTCCGCGAGCTCGGCGCCATGGACTACACCATCGTCGTTTCGGCGGCGGCCTCCGACCCGGCGCCGCTGCAGTACATCGCCCCCTATGCCGGCGCCGCGATGGCCGAGTACTTCATGTACCGCGAGGGGCGCGCCACCCTGGTGGTCTACGACGATCTGTCGAAGCAGGCCCACGCCTACCGGCAGCTGTCGCTGCTGCTGCGCCGTCCCCCCGGCCGCGAGGCCTATCCCGGCGACGTCTTCTACCTCCACTCGCGGCTGCTCGAGCGAGCGGTCAAGCTGCGCGACGAGTTCGCGGTGGTGCCGACCGAGACCGACGAGAAGACCAACGACCGCTCGGTCGCGGTCACCGGCCTCGAGGCGATGTCGGAGCACCCGCCGGACGACCCGAGCGGCCTCTACCACCGCGAGGAGGGCCTCGAACGGGCCGAGGCGGTGGTGGCGGCGTCGGGCGGCGGCTACCGGGTGCACAAGTTCCCCGACAGCGGTGGCTCGATGACGGCGCTGCCGATCATCGAGACTCTCGAGGGCGAGGTCTCCGCCTACATCCCGACCAACGTGATCTCGATCACCGACGGCCAGATCTTCCTCGAGCCCGACCTCTTCTTCGCCGGCGTCCGCCCGGCGGTCAACGTCGGCATCTCGGTGTCGCGCGTCGGCGGCAACGCCCAGATCAAGGCGATGAAGAAGCTCGCCGGCTCGCTGCGACTCGACCTCGCCGCCTTCCGCGCGCTCGAGGCGTTCGCGCAGCTCGGCACCGAGCTCGACGACGCCACCCAGCGCCAGCTCGACCGCGGCCAGCGGATGGTCGAGCTGCTGAAGCAGCCGCAGTACCAGCCGTACTCGGTCGCCGAGCAGGTGGTGTCGATCTTCGCCGGCACCAAGGGCTTCCTCGACGACCTCGAGGTGTCCCAGGTCGCCGCCTTCGAGAAGGCGCTCCTCGGCCACGTCCGCGACGAGTTCCCCGAGATCCTCGAGGAGATCACCCGCGAGAAGTCGATCTCCGACGAGCTCGGCGACACGCTGGGCAAAGTGGTCGGCAACTTCGTGACCCAGTTCCGCAGCCAGAGCGAGTCCGACTCGACCTAGAGCTCCGATGGCCAACCGCCGAGTCCTCGTCAAGCGTCGCAACTCGACGCGCAACATCCGCAAGATCACGCGGACGATGCAGCTGATCGCGACGGCACGCTTCCAGGCCGCCTACAACCGGGCGACCGCGGGCAAGCCGTACACCGAGAAGCTGGCGCAGCTGATGGGCGGGCTGGCGCGCGCCGCCGACGGCCTCGACCACCCGCTGATGCAGGTGCACGAGGGGGTCGACCGGGAGGCGCTGTTGGTGCTGACCTCCGACCGCGGGCTGTGCGGCGGCTACAACGCCAACGTCCTCAAGGAGGCGATCGACCACCTCGACGGCCGCCGGGCCTCCGGCGCCGAGACCGAGGTGACCATGGTCGGCAACAAGGGGGTGGCGAACTTCGCCTTCCGCGGCCGCGAGGTCGCCGAGGCGATCACCGGCATCGGCGACACGCCGCGCTTCGAGCAGGTCGAGCCGATCGCCAACCGGCTGATGGACGCCTTCGTGCGCGGCGAGATCGCCGCCGTCCACGTCGCCTACATGAAGTTCATCTCGACCGGGCGGCAGCGGCCGGTGGTCGAGCAGATCCTCCCTCTGACCTACGAGGCGAAGGAGGGGGAGGCGGAGGCGGCCGCGGTCGAGTACGAGTTCTCGCCCAGCCCCCAGGAGCTGCTCGACGAGCTGCTGCCGGCGACGGTGCGGGTGCGCATCTTCCAGGCCTTCACCGACGCCGCGGTCAGCGAGCAGGTGGCGCGGATGGTGGCGATGAAGGCGGCGACCGACGCCGCCGAGGACATGATCAAGCGACTGACGATGCAGTACAACCGGGCGCGGCAGACCCAGGTGACGATGGAGCTGCTCGACATCGTCGGCGGCGCCAACGCGCTCGCATAGCGACAACCATAGGAAATCCCCAATGAGCGACAACATCGGAAGAGTGACCCAGGTGATCGGGTCGATCCTCGACGCGCAGTTCTCGGAGGAGAACCTGCCGGAGATCTACAACGCCCTCAAGGTCGACGTCGAGCGGACGGTGCTCGGCGAGACGACGACCGAGACCCTCTGGTGCGAGGTCGCTCAGCACCTCGGCGGCGGCCGGGTGCGCGCGGTCGCCCTCGACTCGACCGACG
>JBPEXA010000635.1:0-9772 GCA_052032135.1 Thermoanaerobaculia bacterium
CGAGCAGCACGTCGTGGCCGTGCTGAGCGAGCAAGGCCGCGGTGGTGGCGCCGGCGGGACCTCCGCCGGCGACGACCACGTCGTATCGGTCGCGCACATCCATCGGTCTCTACCTACGGTACTCGATACGCGCGATGGCGGAGAACGGTTGCCCGGGGATCACCGAGAAGGAGCCGAAGCCGCGGGTCTCGTAGTCCTCGTCGGTGACGTTCTCGAGATCGAGCGACAGCCGCCAGCGCTCGAGGTCGTAGGCGACGGCGAGATCGACGAGGGTGTGGGCGTCGATCACCGCCGCGTTGTCCTCGGCGATGAACTGATCGTCGACCCATCGCACGCCGCCACCGAGCGTCCAGCCGCCGCCGAAGCGTCGGCTCAGCCAGCCGGAGAAGAGATGCTCGGGAGCGAACGCCGGCGTGTTGCCGGAGCGGTCGAAGACGAGGAAGAAGGGGGGTGGGTCGGGGAACGGGATCAGCTCGGTGAAGCGGGTCAGCTCGGCGTCGGTATAGGCGTACGCGAAGGTCCCCGCCACGCCCGCCCCGAACTCGCCGCTGAGCTCCGCCTCGACGCCCGCCGAGCGCTGGTCGCCCGCCTGCTGGGTGAAGCCGTTGTCGTCCGGGATGGCGATGTTGTCGCGCTCGAGCTGATAGGCGGCGACCACCGCCCGGAGTCGCCCGCCGGCGAACAGCTGGCGCCAGCCGAGCTCGTACTGCCGCCCCTCCTCCGGCTCCCGCTCGCCGAAGACGCGAGGCGAGGCGGGCGAGAAGGAGCGCGCCAGATTGGCGTAGAACGAGGTGCGATCGGAGGCGGCGATCACCACCCCGACCAGCGGGCTGAGCTCGCCGTCGCTGCGGCTGGTGCCGGAGACGGCGTCGTCGAACTCGATCGAGTCGTAGCGCGCGCCGATCATCAGCTGCGCCCGATCGCCGAGCCGGATCTGGTCGACGACGTAGGGGGCGACGACGCGGGTCTCGGTGCGCCCGGAGGCCGCCTGCCCGGGGATCGGGACGGGGATCGGGATGCCGGGCGCCTCGATCGGGTCGAACAGACCGATCGGCGCGATGAAGCCGACGTCGAGATCGAAGTCGTCAGAGAGCTCCGCGACCTCGACGCCGGCGAGCAGCTGGTGACGGTCGCCGTCCCAGGTGATCTCGAGCTGGTTGCCGAGGAAGCGCTGCCGGTCGTCGAGATCGAGCAGCGTCCGCAGCACCTGGGGGCCGCCGAAGCCGAAGTCGAAGACGCCGCTGATCAGCGTGCCGCGGGTCTGCCAGTCGAGCTCTCGGTAGTAGAGCTTGTCGCGCAACGAGGTGCGCTCGCCGATCATCGTCTCGTAATCGAGCTGCGCGCGGCTGACGTCCTGGTTGGAGACGTCGAGCGGCGACGCGTAGGAGCGGTCGCGAGGCACGTCGGGGAGCCGCCCCTGGAGCAGCGGCAGCCCGGCGTCGGGCCGGTAGTCGGAGGCGACGCTCTCGAAGCTGACGGTCAGCGAGCGGCGGTCGTCCGGCCGCCAGGCGAAGGTCGGATGCACCGCCGCGACCTCCTGGTCGCGGCCGTCGCGATAGCCGTCGCTCTCCCGCCACAGTCCGTTGATGCGGAAGCTGGTCACGCCGTCGTCGCCCGCCGTGTTGAGGTCGACGGTCGCCTCGCGGGTGCCAAAGCTGCCGCCCGCGACGCCGACTCTGCCGAAGCGGGCGGGGGCCGGCCGCTTGCGCACCAGGTTGACGACGCCGGCGAGGGGGTTGCTGCCGTAGAGGAAGCCGGCCGGGCCCTTGAACACCTCGATCCGCTCGACGTCGTAGAGCTGGTAGAAGGTGGTCTCCGGCTCGGGTGCGCCGTCGGTGAGGATGAGGCCGCTGGTCAGCGAGTCGAAGCCGCGGAGCACGAAGAAGTCGAAGACGCCGGAGCCGGTCTGGACGTTGACGCCGCTGACGTTGGAGAGCGCTTCGCCGAGCACCGCCGCGTCCTGCTCTTCGATCAACCGGCGGTCGACGGCGCCGACGTTGGCCGGCGTCCAGACCAGGTCGGTCGGCAGCTTGGAGGCGATGGTGTTCGACTTCGGCAGGTAGGGGAAGCTGTCGGTGACGTCGACGGTCTCCTCGACCGTCTCCTGCGGTGCTTCGGGATCCGCCTCCTGCGCCACGACGGCAGCCGGGGCGAGGAGAGCGAGGACGGCGACGAGCGTGCGGGCGGTCGGCTGGATCACGTGTAGCGAGCTCCTCGGTACTGTGGGTCGTAGAAGCGGGGCAGCAGGGAATCGACCTGCAACAGGCCTTTGCGGGTGAGGTCGATGCGACCGGAGCCGGCGACGAGCATGCTATCGCTCTCGAGCGCGGCGAGCGGCTCGGCGAACGCTTCGAGGACGTCGACGCCGAACTTGTCGTGGAACGGCGCGGCGTCGACCGTGCCGCGCTTGAGCTGCAGGATGAGCTCGCGGATCAGGCGGTCGCGCTCGTCGGTCGGAAACGCCCGCCCGAGCGGCAGGCGGCCGTCGGCGAGGGTGGCGAGGTACTCTCCCCAGCCGTCGACGTTCTGGTAGTGGACGCCGGAGAGATGGGAGAACGAGGCGACGCCGGTGCCCAGCAGGTCGCACCCCTCCCACACCGAATCGCGGTAGACGAAGCGGGTGTCGGCCTTCGATTTGACCATCGTGTAGGCGGACGAGATCTCGTAGCCGGCGGCGCTCAGCGCCTCGATCGCGTAGTCGTTCCAGGCGCGCTTGTCGTCCCACGTCGCCAGCGGCACCTCGAGCGACCCGGAGAGCACCCGCTTGGAGTAACGGGTGTTGAACGGCAGCTCCAGCTGGTAGATGGTGACGCTGTCGGGCGCCAGGTCGACGGTGCGGGCGACCGTCTCCTTCCACGTCTCCCACCGCTCGCCGACCATCCCCGCGATCAGATCGACGTTGAGCTGGTCGAAGCCGGCGGCCTCGATCCACGGCAGGCAGCGGTCGATCTCGGTCGACACGTGGGCGCGCCCGTTCTCGCGCAGGATCTCGTCGTCGAAGTGCTCGATGCCGAGCGACAGGCGGGTGACGCCGATCTCCTTCAGCGTCTCGACCTTGCCGGCCGACAGTGTCCCCGGCTCGCACTCGAACGACACCTCCTCGACGCCGTCCCACGGCATCGCCGACTGCACCCGCTCGACCAGCTCCAGCAGCTGCTTGGCGTTGATGTACGACGGCGTGCCGCCGCCGAAGTAGACGAAGCGCGGCCGCCGGCCGGCGATCGCCGGCGCCCGGGAGTAGAAGTCGACCTCCCTGGCGAGCGCGTCGACGTAGGCGCCGATCTCCGAGTAGTTCTTGTCGGTATAGACCCGGAAGTAACAGAACTTGCAGCGCTTGCGGCAGAACGGGATGTGGAGGTAGAGGCCGAGCGGGGTGTCGGGGCGCGGCGGCTCGGCGAGCACGCGGTCGACGGCGGGCAGATGCTCCGGGCTCCACGCCGAGAACGGCGGGTAGTTGGAGACGAAGACGCTGCCGACCTCGGTCTCGCTGGTCGTGGTGCCGGCGGTCGCCGGTTCGGGCTCGCTCATGAAGGGTTCATACGTCGGAAGGCGAAGACGGTTCCGTCGAGGGTGGTGACGATGAGCCTATCGTCCGCCGGGGCGGGGGTGGCGGAGATCGGCTCACCGGTCTCGAATCGCCACCGCTCCGACCCGTCCGCGAGGGCGAGGGCGACGAGATCGCCAGAGCCGTCCCCGACCCACACCAGGTCGCCGGAGATCACCGGTGACGTGTCGACGCGCGCCCGCATGTCGAACGTCCACAGGCTCTCGCCGCTGCCCGGATCGACGGCGTGCACCCGCTTGTCGCGGCCGCCGATCACCAGCACCCCGTCGCCGACCGCCGGCGAGGAATAGAAGGGGAACTCGCTGTCGGGGTGGCGATAGCGCCAGGCGACGGCGCCGCGTTCGAGATCGATGCCGAGCACTTCGTTCTCGAAGCTGCCGACGTAGGCGCGGCCGCCGCGCAGCGCGGAGCTGGAGGCGACGTAGCCGTCGAGGGCGACCTTCGCCCCCTCGCCGCCGTCGGTGAGGCGGATGCCGCGCAGGTAGCCGTCACAGCCGGCGACGTAGGTCACGCCGTCGGCGACCGCGGGGGTGGCGTGGACGTAGGACTCGGTCTCGACCTTCCACGCCAGCTCGCCGCTGGCGGCGTCGAGCGCGTAGAGAAACTGGTCGTAGGAGCCGAAGAGCACCAACTCTCCGACCCGGTTGGCCGAGGAGATGATGCCGCCGTCGGTCTCGAACGTCCATCGCGCCGTTCCGGTGGCGGCGTCGACGGCATGGAAGCGACCGGCTTCGTCGCCCAGGTAGACGGTGTCGCCGAAGACCGCGGGCGACGACTTGGTCTCGTCGCCGGTCTCGTAGCGCCACAGCTCCTCGCCGGAGTCGAGATCGAGGGCGCGCAGCACGCCGTCGAGGCCGGCGACGAAGACCCGGTCGCCGGAGACGGCGGCACTCGATTCCGACCCTTCCTCGATCTCGTAGGTCCACGCCACTTCGAGCGGCGGCTCGATGGTCGCGGCGGCGACCCCGGTGAGCGCGCTGTCGCCGCGGAACGATGGCCAGTCGGCGGCCTGCACCGCGCCGGCGATCATCGCGACCGGCAGCAGGGCGGTCGCGACCAGCCGGGCGTCACAACACTTCTTCATAGAGCGCATGGAAATCGTCGGCCTCGAGGGGTCGGGGGTTGAAGGTGCCGGTCCATTCGCGGGTGGCGGCTTCGGCAAGCCGGGGGAGATCGTCGCGGGAGATCCCCAGCTGCGTCAAGGAGGTCGGCAGCCCGATGCGGGTGCGCGTCGCCTCGATCCGCCGCGCCAGCGGCACGGCGCCGCCGAGATCGACCCGCCGGTACTGGCGGTCGACCGCCTTGCGGTTGTAGCGGATGACCGGCGCCAGCATCAGCCCGATCGCCTCGCCGTGGGGGACGCCGAAGCGGGCGGTGAGCGGGTTGGCGGAGGCGTGGGCGGCCCCCAACATCGAGTGGTCGATCGCGGCGCCCGCCAGGTAGGCGCCGAGGCTGGCGTCGGCCCGCAGCTCGGGGTCGTCGAACGGGCTGGCGATCGACGGGTCGGCCGCCAGCTGGTCCATCACCGGCGCCAGCAGGTCGAAGGAGCGCTGGGAGATGGCGACCGACTTGGCGGTGCGCACTTTGGTCACGAGGCTCTCCAACGAGTGCGACAGGGCGTCCATTCCGGCCGCCGCCGCCACGCCGCGGGGGACCGTCGCCAGCAGGCCGGGGTCGAGGACGACGATGCGGAACCGCGCCTTGGCGTCGCCGCACGCCATCTTGCGGTGGGTGCCCGATTGGGAGATCAGGGCGTAGGACTGCGCCTCGCTGCCGGTGCCGGCGGTGGTCGGGACGCCGATCGACGGCAGCATCGGCAGCTCCGCCTTGTCATAGCCCCAGTAGTCCTCCATCCGCCCGCCGTTCGACAGCAGGAAGTTCATCGCCTTGCCGAAATCGAGGGTGCTGCCGCCGCCGACGGCGACGACGAGGTCGATCGCGCGGTCGGCGAGCTCGGCGGCGACCGCCGAGACCTGGTCGTCGTTGGGGTTGGCGCTCACGCCGTCGTAGACGACGACCTCGAGGCCGGCTCCAGCGAGCGCCGTTCGCGCCCGCTCGGCGTGGCCGGCGGCGACCATGCCGCCGTCGACCACCAGCAGGGCGACGTGGCCGTCGAGCGCCGCCGCTGCCGCCCCCAGCTCGTCGAGCCGCCCCTCGCCGTAGCGCACCTCGATCCCGGCCAGGGTGCGGTCCCACGACAGCCGGGACGGCAGGCCGGCGAACTCTTCGGCGGCCGAGACGGCGCTGGGTCCGCCCACCGTGCCGCTCACCGGCCGGCCGCGGCGACCGCCTGCAGGGAGCGCTGCCGGTAGAGCAGCTCGAAGAGGTTCCCCTCGTGCGGCTGATCCCACGCCACCCGGTTGGTCGGCATCGCCCCGAGGTTCAACCGCTCGACGTGGGGGGCGGTCAACAGCCGATGGACGAGGCTCTCGTCATCGGTGAGCGCGGTCACCACCAGGGAGCTGCCGAGCTCGCCGACCAGCCGATCGGCGGGCCGCTCGACCACCGAGACGAAGGGGAACAGGAACTCGGCGCGCGCCAGCGGGTGATCGGGGTCGGTGCAGTAGACGACGGTCGGCAGCAGGAAGGCGCAGCCGTCGACCTCGGCGACCCGGCTCGGCCGCAGCTCGGCGGTCAGGTCCTCCGCTCCGGGGACGGCGAGGCGGGCGTCGATGTAGTCCGACAGCTGGTGGGCGGCGGCGATGCTGGGGAAGGCGGCGAGGCGCGCTTCCGGATCGTCGAGCGGCCGCGCCTCGATCGCCGCCAGCTCCCGGGCGAGGCCCGCGGCCAGCTCGCGCCCGTGGCTCGCCGTCCACACGCCGGAGGCGTTGATGCACGAGCGGCCGCCGTTGGCGGCCACCGACTCGGCGATCAGCGGCAGGTGTTGCCGCCATTCGCTGCCGCCGTCCTCGCCGAGGACGACCTTGCTCCAACCGGGGCCGTGGATCTGCACCCCGGGGTCGGCGCGCCACGGCTCGACGGTGGCGGCGTCGCCGTAGAGCAGCGAGCGGCCGCACCGCTGGAGGATCTCTCCGGCGCCGGCGTGGTCGGTGGGATAGAAGCCGAACGCCTCCTGCGGGCAGCCGGCGGCGATGAACGCCTGCGCGATGCGGTACGGCGTCCACGGCTCCATCCGTCCCGGCTTGAGCGCCAGCGTCACCTTGAGCGGGATCGCCGGCAGCCAGAGCGAGTGGACCCCCGGTGAGTTGCTCGGCAGCACGGCGCCGAGCACCGGGGTCTCGCGGCGGTAGGAGAGCATCCGACCGTCCTGCTCTCCCCACCCGCGGTCGAGGATCTCGGGGTCGAGGCCGCGCGTGAGGCCGCCGAGAACGGTCTCCATCTCGCGCAGCACGAAGCACGCCTTCTCGAGGTTGGCGCGCGCCATCGCCTGCGGCAGGCCGGTGGTCGACGACACCTGTTCGAGGTAGCGCTCCGGGCTCTGCACCTCGTCGCCGATCGGCAGCTCCGAGCCACCGAGGTGCTCGGCCGCCCGCCGGCAGATCGCGATCAGCTCGCCGGCGCCGATCGCGTGCAGCTCGGCCTGAGCGCGGTCGACCGCCGCGAGGTCGCGGGCGATGAGACCGGCGTTCGCCTGGCTGACCTCGACCACCGGCTCGCCGGTGCGCAGGTCGTCGAGCCGGCGCACCGCGAGGCTGCGGTACGGCCGGCCGGCGCGCAGCAGCGGCACGTGCAGCATCAGTAGACCCCCACCACCACCGAGCTCTCGAGCCGGCCGAAGAGTCGCAGGTTGGTCACTCCGTCCCACGGGTAGAGGTCGATCGGCTCGGCCCGCTCGCCTTCGTCGCGCTCGAGGAAGCGCGGCATGAAGAACTCGCGGGTGAGGGTGGTCAGCATCACCCGGCCGGTGGCGCCGTAGTCGACGGTGCGGGTCGGGTCGTCGGGATCGACGATGTCGAACACCGCGCGCGGCGCCGGCGGGTAGTAGGTGATGTCGTAGCTCCCCGACAGCTCGTACGGCTTGTGGCAGGCGAGCCCCATCAGCGTGTTGCCGTAGGTGGGGACGAAGTCGATCCCCGGCACCAGCTCCTCGCGAGCGAAGCGGTGGAACTGGGCGTTCATCTCGGTGCCGCCGCAGAAGATGCCGCTGATGCCCGCCTTGGCGAGCGACACCTTCTCGCACAGCGCCTCGAGCAGCTTGGGGGTGGTGAACAGGCAGCGGACGGAGTCGTGGGCGCGCAGGATCTTCAACCCCTGGTCGATCACGTGCTCCTTGTAGAGCTGCATCGCCTGATGCTGCCCCGCCTTGATCAGCTTGTTGACCCATCGCGGGTCGAGATCGACGTGGAAGGCGGCGCCGCCACGGTGCTGGGCGAGGTGCTCGATCGCCAGGCGGAGTCGTCGCGGGCCGGTGGGGCCGAGCATCAGCCAGTCGGCGCCGCGAGGGAAGGTCTCGTCGGAGAGCGTCTCGCTGAAGATCTCGTAGTCGGTCTGGAAGTCCTCGATGTTGATGCGCGACTTCGGCAGGCCGGTCGAGCCGCCGGTTTCGAAGACGTAGATCGGCTTGTCGGCGAGCCCCTTGGGAACCCAGCGCCGGATCGGCCCGCCCCGCAGCCACTCGTCCTCGAAGTGGCCGAGCAGCCGGAGGTCGGCGTAGCCTTCGATCTTCTCGCGCGGGTCGAAGTCGAGGCGGGAGGCGTAGTCGAGCCAGAACGGGCAGCCGGTCTCCGGATCGAAGTGCCACCGCACCATCTCCCGGACGTGGTCGTCGAGGCGACGACGGGCGTCGTCGACGCGTCGACCGAGATCGCTGTCGGAGGCGACGGTCATCGCACCCTCACGGTGCCGCCTCCGCGCCCTCGAGCTGGGCCCCCTCGGCGAGCGCCCACAGCATGTTGCGGCTGGCGATGTAGAGGGTGCCGTCGCGGGCGACCGGCGTGGTGTAGACCGCCGAGCCGAGGTTGACCTCGGCGAGCAGCTCCATCTCCTTGCCGGCGGCGAGCACCGCGATGTCGCCGTCCTCGTCGCCGAGATAGACCTTGCCGTCGGCGACGAAGGCCGACCCCCACACCGCCGCGAAGGTGTCGTAGGTCCAGTAGTGCTCGCCGGTCGCGGCGTCGAGGGCGTAGAGGAAGCCGGAGAGGTCGGCGATGTAGACCAGGCCGTCGGCGATCGCGGCGGTCGAGATCGTGCGGCCGAACTCCTCGCCGCCGCGGTGCCAGACGACCGCCTTGCCGGTGATGTCACCGCGCTGGGTGGCGTCGATCACCCAGAAGTTGCCGACCCCCTCGCCGTGCTCGGGGTCCTGCCCGACGCCGATGTAGACCTTGTCGTCGTGGATCACCGGCGTCGAGATGATGGCGTTGCGGGTCCCCATGCCGCCCAGCTCCCAGACCGAGTCCTTGGGGTTGCAGTCGAACTTCCACAGCAGCTTGCCGGTCTCGGGCTCGTAGGCGTAGAGCCAGCCGTCCCCGCCGGGAAAGATCACCTGCGGCACGCCGCCGATCACCCCGTAGGCGGGATTCGACCACTGCCCGTGGAGGATGCTGGGGCCGGGGTCGGCGCTCTCCCAGACGATCTCGCCGGTGTTCTTGTCGATGGCGAGGAAGCTCGGCGCCCCCGGCGACGGGATGTTGATGTGCCCCTCGTCGACGCCGTTGCCGGTGACCACGAAGAGCAGGTCGCCGACCGCCAGCGGGCTGCCGACGGCGAGATTGTGCGGAAAGACGTCGAGAT
Organism: Thermoanaerobaculia bacterium; assembly: GCA_052032135.1. Lineage (GTDB taxonomy): Bacteria > Acidobacteriota > Thermoanaerobaculia > Multivoradales > JAHEKO01 > CALZKB01. The sequence goes on from JBPEXA010000635.1 coordinate 9,260, forward strand.
CACCGATCATGTCGAGCTTCCACAGCACGTCCTCGTCGATCTTCGAGGTGTGCTCCTCGGTGGTGAACGGTCCGTCGTTCTCGCCGTCGAGGAAGCCCTCGGTGTCGGCGGCGATCACCTCCGCCCGGTTCGACACGTACCAGAGGCGCTCGCCCTCGACGTAGGGTGCCGAGCAGACGCCCTGCAGCGGCCAGTCGTGGACCCGGCCGGAGCTCAGCTTGGGGTGCGCCGCCTGCCAGAGGAACTCACCGGTGGTGGCGTTGAACGCCATCACGTTGCCGCGATCGCCGGTCAGCTTCGGGTTGCGCTCCGCCTCGTTGTTGGTGCCGACGTAGATGCGGTCGCGGTAGAGCACCGGGCCGCCGTACGACTGCGAGCCGAGCTGCTGCTTCCACAGCACGTTGGCGCCGCTCGCCGGATCCCACTCGGCCGGCAGGCCGGTGGCGTCGGAGACCATGTTGCGGTGCGGTCCGGCGCCGAACATCGCCGCTTCCTGGGCGACGGCGGCGGTGG
>JBPEXA010000636.1:0-2200 GCA_052032135.1 Thermoanaerobaculia bacterium
GCAAGATCCGCGCCTCGCTCTCGTATTTCCTCGACATGATGGCGGCGCTGCTCCACTCCGGCCTCAACGTCGAGCAGGCGTTCCGGCGCACCGGCCGCGAGGCGTTCGAGGCGTCGCATCCGCTGGCGCAGGAGATCGCCGTCATCGGTCGTGAGATCGAGGCGGGGCGCGACCGGGCGGAGGCGTTCGACGAGCTCGCCGAGCGCACCGGCGTCCCCGAGCTGCGCAGCACCGCCGCGGCGCTGCGCGCCGGCCTGCGGCTCGGCGCGCCGGTCGCCGAGACGCTCGAGGCGCAGGCGGACCTGCTGCGCGCCAAGCGGCGCGAGGACGCGCGGCGCGAGATCAACCTCGCCGCGGTGAAGGCGCTGCTGCCGCTGCTGCTGACCGGATTCCCGCTCTTCCTCGTCGTCGTCTTCTACCCGACCGGCAGGGAGCTGTTCGATTTCCTCAACGAGCTGGCGGCGCTCTTCAACTGAGCCGGTGAGCTCCGCGAGGGTCGCCTGATGCCGGCGGCGAAGGGCCGACGGGGGGTCGAGCTGCCGATGCTCGCCGGCGGCGAGCTCGGCCTGGTGCTGCTCGCCGCCGCCCTCTTCCTGCTGCTGAGCTACTTTCCGCTGCGGCCGACCGACCTCTGGGTGCACGTCAACTGGGGCGATTGGATCCTCGACTATCGGGCGCTGCCCGCGGAGGATCCGTTCGTGCCGCTGGCGGGCGGGATGGAGGTGATCGACACCGCCTGGCTGTCGCAGCTGCTGCTCGCCCTCCTCGCCCGCGCCGGCGGCGGCGAGCTGCTCTCCTTCGCCTTCGCGCTGGTGGTGCTCGCCGCCGGCGTCCTGCTGGTGCGCGCCTTCCGCTGGACGGTGCCCGACGACGGCGGCGGGTCGGGAGCGATCCTCGCCGCCGCGCTGCTCGCGGTCGCCCTCTTCTGGAGCCGGCTGTCGACGCTGCGACCGGAGAGCTTCGCCGTGCTCTGCTGCGCGGCGCTGTTGTGGTGGATGAGCCGCTGGGAGGCGTCCGACGAGGCGAGCGGCTGGCAGCTGTGGCTCGGCACCGGGGTGCTCGGCGCGGCGTGGGCCAACCTCCACGGCTCCTTTCCGGTCGGATGGGCGATCGTCGGCCTCTGGTGGGCGGGTCGCGCGGCCGACGTGGCGATCGCCGAGCGCCGATGGTTCGCGCCGTTCGAGGACCGCCGCAGCCGGCAGCGCCTGGTCGCCGTCGAGGTGATGGCGGCCGCTTCGCTGCTGAACCCGTACGGGCTCGACCTGCCGCTGGCGGCGCTCGGCTTCGGCGCCCATCCGAATCTGGTCGAGATCCTCGAATGGCTGCCGTGGCGGATCGACGGCGTCGGCGGTCCGGAGATCGTGCTGCTGGCGGTGGTCGTCGTCACGGTCGCGCGCCTCAGCCCGCGACGGCTCTCGATCGCCGACGCGCTGCTGCTCGCCTTCTACACCCTCGCGGCGCTGTGGCGGATCCGCATGCTCACCTGGCTGGCGCCGGTCGCCGCCTGGGTGCTGGCGCCGCACCTCGCCGCCATCGTCGACCGGCATCGGCGCCGACCGCCGCGGCGGCGGCCGGCGTTCACCGTCGCTGCGGCGCTCGCCGTCGTGCTCGCCCTCGTCTTCTCGCCCGCGAGCGCCCTGCTGACCGGTTCGCCGCTGCGCACCGCCGAGCAGCTGCTCGGCCCCGAGACGCCGCTGGCGGCGGCGCGCGCGCTGCAGGCGCTCGCGCCGGTGCCGCTCACCTTCACCCCCCACTGGTGGGGCGACTACCTCGCGCGCGTCGGTCTCGTGGTCCCCTTCGCCGGCAGCAACCTGCACCTGCTGCCGCAGCTGCCGTGGGCCGATCACCAGCGGGTGGCGCGCGGCGTGTCGGGGTGGACGGAGGTACTCGATCGCTACGCCATCGACCGCGTGGTGCTCGACCTGCGGACGCAAGCGGCCCAGGCGGCGACGCTGCGCGCCGACGATGCCTGGCGGTTGGTGCACGAGGATCCGCTCGCGGCGATCTTCGAGCGGGTCGCGATCGCGGCCGCCGACCGAGCGGAGGAGGGGACGGCATGAGCGGCCGCCTCGGCGGCGTCGGCTTCCTGCTGCTGCACGGCGCGGTGGCGGCGGCGGCGATCGCCGCCGGCGTCGCCCGCCACGAGGCTCGCGCCGCCGCCCGCGCGCTGCCGGCGCTGCGCGAGGCGCCGCTGTCGGTC
>JBPEXA010000637.1:0-5054 GCA_052032135.1 Thermoanaerobaculia bacterium
CGACCACCCGCCGTGTGAAGCCGTCGGACGCGTCATGGCGGGGGAGACGGGCGAGCGCGTCACGGATCTCTTCGAGGGACCGTCGCGGCTCGGTCATGGCGGACCTCCCTGGTCGTCGGGCTCGATCAGCTCACGGAGCCGGCGGCGGCCGCGATGGAGGCGCGACTTCACGGTGCCGGGTCGCACGCGCAGCAGGGTGGCGATCTCGTCGTAGCTCCACTCCTCGACGTCGCGCAGGATGACGGGGACGCGGTAGCGGGTCGGCAGTCGGCAGAGCGCCTCGGTCAGCAGGGCGCCGAGCTCGCGCCGCTCGGTGCGCGCCTCCGCGGCGGGCGCGGTCGGAAGGGGGGGATCGAGGCGGGGCTGCACCAGCCGCCAGCGCGCCTGCCGCCGCCGGGCGCTGCGCACGAGGTTGGTGCCGATGCGGTAGAGGTAGGCGCGGAGCTTCCCTTCCTCGACGTAGCCACCACTGCGCTCGATCAGGCGCAAAAACGTCTCCTGCGCGAGATCTTCGGCGGTGTCACGGCATCCCGAGAGCCGGGTGAGGTAGTTCAGCAGTCCATCCTTGTGGCGTTCGATCAGCAGCGTCAGCGCGGCGTCGTCGCCGGCCCGGGCGCTGGCGAAGAGCTCGCCGTCCTCGACGGTCGGACCGGCCGGCAACGGCACCTCCATGGCTCTATAAACGCCGCCGGTCGACGGAGGTTCCCGCGCGGCGCCCTGCCCGCCGCAGCCCCGCTTCCCCCCCTCGGCGCCGTGCTAGCATGCGCGGCGAAAAGAAGGCGGATGGGCGCTCCCGCTGGCGCTCCGCACGGAGGAACGGTTGATGAGGAGATGGCTGCTGGTGTCGGTGGCGTGGCTCGCCCTGGCGGCGACCCTGCCGGCGCAAACGGAGGGAGTGGAGACGGCGCTGGAGCTCGCCGCCGACGGCAAGATCGGCGAGGCTCTCCGTCGGGTCGACGCCGTGCTGGCGCAGACCCCCGCCGATCCGGCGGCCCGCTTCGCCAAGGCGTACCTGTTGACCCGCGCCGACCGCTCCGACGAAGCGGAGCCGCTGCTGCTCGAGCTGACCCGCACCCATCCGGAGTTCCCGGAGCCGTTCAACAATCTCGCGGTCCTCTATGCCGAACGGGGCGACTTCGAGCGAGCGGTCGAGATCCTGAAGCAGGCATTGGGGACCCATTCGAGCTATCGCACGGCCTACGAGAACCTGACGAAAGTGTACGGCAAGCTCGCCAGCCGCGCCTACGATCGCGCTCTCGGGCAGGAGAGCCGTGACCCCGGCCCGGGCCCGGCGCTCACCCTCCTCGGAGCGCTCGATTCGCCGGCCGGCGAGGTGCGGGCCGAAGCGGGGCGCGTCGTGGTGCAGGCGCCGCTCGAGCGCCGTGTCGCCCCCAGCGAGCCGTTGGCGGCTCCGCCACCGGTGGCGCCCGAGGAGGTGAGCGCCCCCAGTGCGCCGATCGTCGAGCGGGCACCCGCCACCACCGACTTCGATGCCGGAGAGGTGGCCTCGCTGGTGCAACGTTGGGCTGCGGCCTGGAGTGAGCAGCGGGTCGACGACTACCTCGGCTTCTACGGCAGCGACTACGCTCCCTCGGGCATGTCGCGCCGCGAGTGGGAATCGCAGCGACGGGTGCGCATCGCCCGTCCCGACTTCATCGACGTCGAGGTAGAATCGATCGCGGTGCGGCCGGCCGGCAGCGGCCGGGTGCAGGTGCGGTTCTTCCAGTCGTACCGTTCCGACAGCTATCAGGATCGGGTCGTCAAGGTGCTCGACCTCGAACGGGAAGACGGCGGTTGGAAGATCGTGCAGGAGACGGCATCCGACATCTGACGACGATGATGGCGATGAACCCGGGGCGCAAGCGACGCAGGACCGCGAGCTGCTGGGCCTGCCTGCTGCTGGCCTCGCTGCCGCTGGGAGCCCTTGACGAGGCGAGCCACCAGGGGCTGGCGCCGTTGCGCAGCAGCTCCACGCTCGAGGAGCGCCTCGTCTGGGCGCTGCTCGACATCCGCGAAGGACGTCTCGAGGACGCGCTCGACCATACCGGCCGGATCCTCGAGACGGCGCCGGACTTCGAGCTCGCTCATCTGGTGAGGGGCGACCTGCTGACCGCGATGCGAGCGCCGCTCGGCGAGTTCGGCGCGCTGCCGACATCGCCGGAGCAGGTCGACGGCTTGCGCCACGAGGCGAGGGCGCGCCTCACCCGCTACCTCGATGCGCCGTCGCCGCGACTGGTGCCGGCGGAGCTGATGCGGTTGCCGCCCGGCGTCGAGCACGCCATCCTCGTCGACACCGCCAACTACCGCCTCTATCTCTACCGCATGGTCGAGCAGCGCGCCGAGCGGGTGCTCGACTTCTACGTGTCGATCGGCAAGGGCGGTACCGACAAGCAGTTCGAGGGGGACGAGAAGACGCCGACCGGCCTCTACCGCGTCGCCTCGTACCTCCCGGGGTCGACGCTCCCCGACCTCTACGGGCTCGGCGCCTTTCCCATCGACTATCCGAACGACTGGGACGCCTTGCACGGCCGGACCGGGAGCGGCATCTGGATTCACGGCACGGAGTCGGCGCGCTACAGTCGGCCGCCGCTGTCGAGTCGGGGTTGCGTGACGCTCAGCAACGACGACTTCGCGAGCCTGCGGGCGCTGGTCGACGTCGGCACCACCCCGGTGATCCTCGCTCGTGGCGTCCGCTGGGTTCCCCAGCAGGAGGTCGAGACGACCCGCGCGAACCTCCTGCGGGCGCTCGATGCATGGCGCGAAGACTGGGAGAGTCGGGACGCCGGGAGGTACCTGAGCCACTACTCCGACGACTTCCGGACCGAGGAGATGGACCGGGCGGCGTTCGCCGCTCACAAACGCCGCGTCAACCCGTCCAAGCGCTACATCCGGATCGGGGTCGACAACGTCTCGATGTTCGGCTATCCCAACGATCCGTCGATGGTCGTCGTCGACTTCGACCAGAGCTACGAGAGCGACAACTTCCGGGCGGGCAAGCGCAAGCGGCAGCACTGGCGCCTCGAAGAGGGGCGCTGGAAGATCGTCTTCGAAGGTTGAGGCGACGGGCGGCTCAGCCGCCGCCGGCTCGACTCGCCTGCAGCCCGACCGGGCGGTCGGCCAGCTTCTTCTTCAGCCACTGGACGAGGTCGATCCAGATGTGCCGCTGCTCCTGGGCGGAGGGCATGGTCCCGGCGCTGGCGAGCTCGATCGTCACCACCGGGATGTCCCGGTGCACGCCGGCGTAGCGCCCGAGCGATCCCGGGTAGGTGCCGAGCAGCTTGAGGTAGAGGGAGCCGAGCTTTTCCGGCGCCGCGGCGGGACCGTCGTAGTCGACGATGCTGTGCGGCGCGTGAACGGAGACGATGACGTCGGGGGCGAAGTCGTCGATCTGCTGCGCCAGCCAGCGGCTCTCCGGCTCGCTGAGCGCGGCCGGACCCGGGTAACGGCGGGGGTTGCGCGATGTCCGGCGCACCCAGTAGTCGCGGCTCTCCGCCTCCCAGTTGGGGGAAGGGAAGTTGCGGTTGAGGTCGACGCCCGAGGCGTTCATCCGCTGCGACCGCTTTCGCAACAGGCCGTCCGGGTTCAGCAGCGGGACGATGCGCCACTCGAACATCCCGGTGTGGTACTTCTGCAGCACCGACATCCAGCGGAAAGTGATGCTGACCGACGAGTACTCGTCGCCGTGGATGCCGCCGATCAGCAGCACCCTGCCGAGCGGCTCTCGGCTCGGCAGCCTCGGGTAGTCGCGATAGAGGATCGGCGTCCCTTCGTTCGACCATGCTCCCGAGTGCTGGAGGCCGGCGTCGAGGCACTGCTCGACGCTGACGCTCCCCAGCTTGCCGCCGATCCGGCGGCAGGTCTCCAGCCGCTCGAGCTCGAGTCGCTCGAGCATCGTCTGGGTCGGCATGCCGGCGAAGGCGCTCGCGCTCGCTCCAGCGAGGAGCACCGCACAGGCCACCCGGGGCACGAGAGGCGCAGCCTTCATCGCGGGCAGGCTATCAGAGCTGTCGGGACCGGGAGGCGCGCTCGGCTATACTCCGCCCGCGGCTGTCGGCGGTGCCGGCGCCGGGAGCCCGCCGGCCGTCGTCCGCGGCCGCTGCATGGGGATCGTCGATGAGCTTCGCCGACATCGTTCACAAGAGCTGGCAGTCGAATCACCTGTTCTCGGCGCTGGTCGAGCTGACCTACCGCTGCAATCTCGACTGCTACTTCTGCTACAACGACCTCTCGTTGCGGGGGCGGCCGCTGTCGCGGCGGCAGTACTTCGACCTCTTCGACGGCCTGCGGCGCCTCGGGACGTTCAACCTCATCCTCAGTGGCGGAGAGCCGCTCGCCCATCCCGACTTCTTCGAGCTCGGTCGCCGGGCGAGGGATCTCGGCTTCGTCGTGCGCATCAAGTCCAACGGACACGCTCTCGACCGCGACGTCGCCCGACGCATCCGCGACGAGATCGCCCCCTTCGTGATCGAGACCAGCCTCCACGGCGCGACCGCCGAGAGCCACGATCGTCAGACCCGGGTGCCCGGCAGCTTCGACCGTCTGATGAGCAATCTGGTGGCGGCGGGCGATCTCGGCCTCCGGTTGCAGGTCAACACGACATTGACCGCCTGGAACGAGCACGAGCTGCACGCGATGGTCGAGCTGGTCGAGAGGCTCGGGCTGAGGATGCAGATCGATCCCGAGGTGACGCCGCGCGACGACGGCGATTCCGAGCCGCTGTCGATCCGCGCGTCGCGCGAAGCGGTCGCCGAGCTCTTCCGCCTGCGAGAGCGGCGGCGGGCCGCGGCGACCGACGTGGACGTCGCTCGCGAGGGGGACGACCTGCTGCCGAGCTCGCAGGGGAGTCGCAAGCATTGCGGTGCCGGCTCGGCGACGGTCGCCGTCGACCCCTTCGGCTCCGTCTATCCGTGCGTGCAGTGGCGCTCGGCGGTCGGCAACCTCCACCGGCAGACGATCGAGGAGATCTGGACGACGTCGAGCGATCTGCGGGCGGTGCGGCGGACGACGGAGACGGTCAAGGAGATGTTGGACGAGCAGGGGGCGGCCGGGGCGGC
>JBPEXA010000638.1:0-1773 GCA_052032135.1 Thermoanaerobaculia bacterium
AGCGCCAGCGCGCCGCGCTCGCCGACCGCCGCCGGGATCGAGTGGAGGCCGGCGCGGCGGTCGAAGTCGCGGTCCTGCAGCGCGTAGAGGATGTCGAAGCCGGCGACCCACAACAGCACCGCGGCGCCGAGCACCGCCGCCGGAGGGTCGAAGGTGCCGCGCACCGCGATCCAGCCGCCGATCGGCGCCGCGGCGAGGCCGAGGCCGAGAACGAGGTGCGACAGAGCGGTGAAGCGCTTGGTGTAGGAGTAGCCGAGGACGACGGCGAGGGCGACCGGCGCCAGCCGCAGGCAGAGCGGGTTGAGACGCCAGGCGGCGACCAGCAGCAGGGCGACACCGGCGGCGATGAACAGCGCGACGAAGCCGACCGAGACCCGGCCGGCGGGCAGCGCTCGATCGGCGGTGCGGGGGTTGGCGGCGTCGATCCGGCGGTCGGCGAGCCGGTTGAACGCCATCGCCGCGCTGCGGGCGCCGACCATGGCGACCGCGATCCACCCCACCGTGCTCCAGCGCGGCCATCCCTCCGCCGCCAGCAGCATGCCGAGGAAGGCGAAGGGGAGCGCGAAGACCGTGTGCTCGAACTTGATCATCTCGAGCACGGTGGCGAGTGATGATCGATCCTGCAGGCCGGCCACGGGGTGATGCTACCCGCTCGCCGTCGTAGAGTGACCGGGTGAGGGTGCTGGCGATCGAGCCCTACTACGGCGGCAGTCACCGCAGCTTTCTCGACGGTTGGGTGCGCCACTCCGAGCACGACTGGACGCTGCACACCCTCCCCGCCCGCAAATGGAAGTGGCGGATGCGCCACAGCGCGCTGACCGTCGCCCACGATCTCGAGGGCTCGAGCGGGGGTTGGGACGTGGTGTTCGCCTCCGACATGCTGAACCTGGCGGAGTGGCGGTCACTGGTGCCCGCTCCCCTCCGCGCCCTGCCGGCGGTCGCCTACTTCCACGAGAACCAGCTCACCTACCCGGTCCGCTTCGCCAAGGAGCGCGACTACCAGTTCGGGTTGACGAACATCATCAGCGCGCTCGCCGCCGACGAGGTGTGGTTCAACTCCGCCTTCCATCGCGACGACTTCCTGGGGGCCATCCCGCGGTTCCTGCGGCGGATGCCCGACCACCGGCCGCACCATGTCGCCGACCGCATCCGCGATCGCAGCCGCGTGCTGCCGCCGGCCGTCGAGCCTCCGGAGGCCGCTCCCGAGGAGCTGCCGGGCACGGACGGGCCGCTGCACGTCGTGTGGGCGGCGCGGTGGGAGTTCGACAAGGCGCCGGAGGTGCTGTTCGACGCCGCCCGCCTCTGCCTCGAGAAGGACGTCGACCTGCGGCTGTCGGTGGTCGGCGAGTCGTTCGACGAGATGCCGGAGAGCTTCGCGCGGGCGCGCGACGAGCTGGCGCCGATTCTCGGTCGCTGGGGGTGGGTGGAGTCGGCGGCGGCCTACCGCCGGCTGCTGTCGGAGGCCGACGTCTTCGTCTCGACCGCCATCCACGAGTTCTTCGGGCTGGCGGCGGTCGAGGCGATCGGCGCCGGGGCGTGGCCGCTGCTGCCCCGTCGGCTCGCCTATCCGGAGCTGCTCCGGGGGGCCGGGCTCGGCGAGGTGGACCGCTTCTTGTACGACGGCACGCCCGGCGAGCTGGCGGATCGGCTCGAGGAGCTGGCGGCGACCGATCGCGATCGCCTCCGCCGCCAGGCGGCGCCGCTCGCGGCCGCGATGCGCCGCTACCAGTGGCCGCGCGCCGCCCCGCGGCTCGACCGCGCGCTCGCCGCGGT
>JBPEXA010000639.1:0-1831 GCA_052032135.1 Thermoanaerobaculia bacterium
GACGTCTTCGCGGCGAGCGGCATGGGGGCGGAGGCCGAGGAGGCCTACACCAAGGCGCTCGACTGGGGCGGCTCCAACGCCAAGATCGAGCAGAAGCTGGCCGACCTGCGCAAGCAGGATCGCGGGAGGCTGTTCGGCAAGAAGTGAGCGCTCTCGAAGCCTATGGCCTCTCCGACGTCGGCCGAGTCCGGAGCCGCAACGAGGACAGCTACGCTGTCGAGCCCGACAGCAGTCTGTTCATCGTCGCCGACGGCATGGGAGGCCACGGCAACGGCCACATCGCCTCCCGGATCGCCATCTCGGCGGTGCGCGACGCCTACGACTCCGACAGCGAGCCGCCGCAGGGAACCCAGGAGATCGCCGAACGGCTGCGGGCGGCTTTCGCCCACGCCCACGACCAGATCCGTCGGGCGGGGGAGGACGACAGCTCGCTACGCGGCATGGGGACGACGCTGATCGCCACCGTCGTCGACGGCGATTCGGCGATCATCGGCCACATCGGTGACAGCCGCGCCTACGCCCTGCGGGACGGCGCCCTGACGCAGCTCACCGAGGACCACTCGTGGGTCCACGAGCAGGTGTCGGCCGGCCACCTCTCCGAGGCGCAGGCGCGCGAGCATCCGTTCAAGAGCGTCGTCACCCGCGCCCTCGGCGGCGAGCAGCCGTCGGACGCCGACCTGCGGCGGGTCAAGCTCGAGAAGGGCGACCTGCTGGTGCTGTGCTCGGACGGCCTCACCGGCATGCTGACCGACGACGAGATCGTCGACATCCTGCTCGAGGGGGGGAGCCTCGAGGAGCGATGCGAGCGCCTCGTCGAGGCCGCCAACGAGCGTGGCGGCGTCGACAACATCACGGTGGTGCTGCTGGCGGTCTGAGCGGCGGTCGCCGGTCGGGCGTCGCCGGTCGGGGCGTCACTCGCCGTAGAGGTACCCCTGGCGCGCCCGGACCTCGAAGTCCGGATTCGCCGTGCGCACGTCGACCTGGCGGTAGCCGGCGTCGCCGCGCACGTGCTCGGCCGAGTAGCTCAGCAGGTAATAGCCGTTGTTGTCCTCGACGATGTCGCTGAGCGGATTCCGGAAGTTGGCGAAGTTGAAATAGTAGCGCCCGCCGGTGTCGTCGGAGAGCAGGCTCAGCGAGTTCCCGAGCACCGCTTGCGCCGCGTTCTCGTCACGGATGTCCTTCAGCAGCGAGATGGTGTAGACCGCGACGTTGGCGTCGTTGAGACGCTCCATCATCGGTGGGTAGTAGCGCTCGTCGGGGCGGTAGGTGCTCCAGTCGGTCAGGCTGCTGAAGTCTCCGGAATCGCCGAAGCCGACGCTGAACATCAGGATGTTCTTGCGCCCGCGGATGTAGCTCGCCGCCTCGGCGAGCGTCTCGAGCGCCGAATAGACCTTCTTGCTCTGGCGGCGCAGCTCCTTGCCGCGCGGCAGGTTGGCGCGCAGCGTCGGGCCGTCGGCCGGGTCGAAGCGCGACGGCCAGTTGGAGCCCGGGTCCTTGCCCCCCTTGCCGACGTCGTCGAGGGCGGCGAGGATCGCCTCGTTGTCGGTGGTGAAGTCCTGGTAGACCTTGAGGCTGTAGTTGTAGCCGACCACCGCCACCCAGTCGTTCGGCAGCAGCTCCTGATGGACCCAGCGCCGCGCCCAGCGGAGGGCGTCGAGCTGCTCGGCGACGAGATTGGGGAACAGCGAGCGCGGGTCGTGGAAGAAGAGGATGAAGTAACGGTCGACCGGGACCTCGTCGGGCGTGACGCCGAGCCGCTCGGCGAGCGCCGCCGACTCGAGAAACGCCCGATTGCTGTAGAAGGTCGCCGATTGCACATCGACCTGCTGTT
>JBPEXA010000064.1:0-7973 GCA_052032135.1 Thermoanaerobaculia bacterium
CGCAGCGCGGCGGCGCGGCGGTAGCGCGCTTCGAGGTCGACGGGGTCGGTGGCGGGCGGCGCGAGGTTGCGGCAGGCGCCGGCGATCAGCAGCAGCGCCAGCAACGCTCGCGGGGTGCGCACCCGGCTACTGTAGCAACCCGTCGCAGGGGGTGCTCAGCCGCCGGCGACGATCCGCCACACCTGGGCGACGAGGAAGCAGACGGCGAACCCCATCGCCACCGGCAGCAGCGCCGAGATTGCCGTCCACTTGGCGCTGCGGGTCTCTTTCCAGATGGTGTAGATGGTGGTCGAGCACGGGTTGTGGATGAGGCTGAAGAGCATCAGGTTGACCGCCATCAGCAGGGTCCAGCCGGCGCCCCGCAGCAGCCCGGCGGTCGCCTCCTGCGAGTCGAGCTCGAACATCACACCCTCCCCGGCGCCGATGCCGGTCGCCCCCGTCGCCAGCACGGTGAGCATGAGGATGGTGGGGATGACGATCTCGTTGGCCGGGATGGCGATGACGTAGGCGAGCAGGATCAGCCCGGAGAGGCCGATCGCCCAGCCGAACGGGTCCATCGCCGCCATCGAGATCTCCGCCAGGCTCTCGCCGCCGACCTTGATGTTGGCGAGCAGCCAGATGACCGCCCCCGCCGGCAGGGCGAAGATCACCGCCCGCCACAGCACGATCAGGGTGCGGTCGATGATCGAGGTGTAGATCGTCTGCAGCACCCGCGGCGGCCGGTAGGGGGGCAGCTCGAGGTTGAAGGTCGACACCTCGCCGCGAAGGATGGTGCGCGACAGCAGCCAGGAGGTGGCGAAGGTGAGGAACACCCCGAGCACGGCGATGCCGACGACCGAGATCGCCGACAGGAAGCCGGCGAGGTAGGCGGGTGCCAGCCCGCCGATGAAGATCGAGGCGATGAGGATCTGGGTCGGCCACCGCCCGTTGCAGAGGGCGAAGTTGTTGGTGATGATGGCGATCAGGCGCTCGCGCGGGCTGTCGATGATGCGGGTGGAGACGATCGCCGCGGCGTTGCACCCCCACCCCATCGCCATCGTCAGCGCCTGCTTGCCGTGCGCGCCGACGCGGCTGAACATGCGGTCGAGATTGAAGGCGACGCGCGGCAGGTAGCCGAAGTCCTCGAGCAGGGTGAAGAGCGGGAAGAAGATCGCCATCGGCGGCAGCATCACCGACACCACCCAGGCGGTCGCCAGGTACATGCCGTCGATCAGCAGGCCGTCGAGCCACCACGGCAGTGCGATCGCCGCCGCCCCCTCCTTGAGCAGCGGGTGGACGGTGTCGATCAGCAGCGTCGCCAGCATCGCCGAGGGGACGTTGGCGCCGGCGATGGTGAGCCAGAAGACGACGGTCAGCATGGCGAGCATCAGCGGGAAGCCGAAGACGCGGCTGGTCACCAGCCGGTCGATGGTGCGGTCCCAGTCGAAGCGCCGCGGCTCGCCGCTGCGGGTGACCGCGCGGTCGGCGATGCGCGCCGCCTCGGTGTAGACCCCTTCGACCAGCTTCTGGTGGAAGTCCTTGCCGACCTGCCAGCGCAGCTGGCGGGCGAGCGTGATCACCGCCTCCGCAGCCGCCGGCGCCTCGCGGTCGGCGGCGGATGCGAGGCCGGCGGCAGCGGGCCCGCCACCGATCTCCTCGAGCCCTGGCCGCCATCGTGGAGCTCGCCGAGGGCGCCCGAGCGGACGGCGGCGACGATGCGGGAGTCGCCGTCCAGCAGCCGCAGCGCGACCCAGTCGGGATTCGGCAGCTCCGGGTAGGCGGCGGTCACCTGGCGCGACAGCTGGTCGACTGCGCGTCGCAGAGCGGGTGAGCGGCCGCCGACGCGATGCGGACGGCAGATCGTCCGTCCGGTGGCGACCTCGGCGATCGCGCCGTTGAGCTCCTCGAGCCCCTCCCCGTAGCGGGCGGCGGTGGCGACCACCGGCACGCCGAGGTCGCGGGCCAGCCGGCGGGCGTCGACCTCGAGTCCCTTGCGCTTCGCTTCGTCCATCAGGTTGAGGCAGACGACCGCCCGATCGGTGATCTCGAGCACCTGCAGCACGAGGTTGAGGTTGCGCTCGAGCCGCGTGGCGTCGACGACGATCACCGTGACGTCCGGCTGGCCGAAGAGGATGAAGTCGCGGGCGATCTCTTCGTCGAGGCTGCTGGAGAGCAGCGAATAGGTCCCCGGGAGATCGACCAGCTTGTAGCGGTCGCCGCCGGTCGAGAACCCCCCTTCGGCGCGCGCCACCGTCTTCCCCGGCCAGTTGCCGGTGTGCTGTCGCAGGCCGGTCAGCGCGTTGAAGACGGTGCTCTTGCCGGTGTTCGGGTTGCCGGCGAGCGCCACGACGTAGTCGTAGTTCTCCATGTCGACCCCCAGCTTCACCAGGTTCGCGACGTGGTGAGCGGGGCAGGTGGCGCAGTTCTCGGGACTCGGTTGGCTCATCGTTCGACCTCGGGAAACATCCGGTTCAGCCGGTCGCCCGGCGACCGCCCGCCGCGGCGGCCTCGACCTCGTCGATCAGGACCTGGTCGGCCTGGCGTCGCCGCAGCGCGATGACGGCGCCGCGCACCAGGTAGCCGGTCGGGTCGCCGCCCGGGCTGCGGATCTGGGCGCTGACCTCGGTGCCCGGGATGAGGCCGAGATCGAGCATCCGCCGGCGCTCGGGGCCGCGGAGGGTCGGAGCGAGCCCCGCCACCGTGGCGCGCTCGCCGATCTCGAGGCTCGACAGCCGGACGAACGGCCCCGCCATCTCCTCTTCGCGAGCGAGCGTCACGACCGAGAGGTTGGCGGCGACGATCGGCGCCACCACGTGCTCCTCGGCGTCGGCCTCGAAGGCGATGCGGCGGGCGGTCGACTCGGTCACCCGGACGCGCATGCCGGGGTGGAGCCCTTCGGCGACCAGCTGGGCGTAGACCGCGTCCGGCTCGTCCTCCACGTGGACGATCTCCGCCAGCTCGCCGACGGCGAGCTCGGTCAGCGGCCGCCCGGCCGGCGGCACGATCTCGCCCGCGGCGGTGGGGATCGGATCGCCGTGCGGGTCGTAGCGGGGGTGCCCCATGCTCTCGGAGAGCGCCTCCGCCTCCTCCGGCGAGGTGACGTGCTCGAGCCGCTCGGCGCGCTCGTGCCAGGCGGCGGGATCGAGGCCGGTCTCGTCGGAGAGGTAGCGCTCCCACAGCCGGTGGATGCGGACGATCTTCAGCGCGTAGCGTCGCCCCTCGCGGGTCAGCCGGTAGCCCCCCTCGTGGAGCTCGACGAGCTCCTGCTCCTGGAGCTTGGCGAGCAGCTCGGCGGCGCGGTTGCCGGAGATCGCGAGCGCCCCGGAAAGGCTCTGCAGGTTGGCCTCCCGGCCGTGATAGGAGGCGTCGAACAGGTGCTTGAGGGCGTCCTCCACCAGCACCCGCTCGGTCGCCCGCACCGCGCGGACGGCGCGCCACAGCCAGCCGCGCCGCGGGCGCAGCAGGTAGACGGCGAGCACGGTGGCGACCGCGGCGATGGAGAGGGCGACGACGGGATCGATCATGCGGGACCTCGCGAGCGGGCAGGTTCTGCCGGGCTCAATCCATTTTTAGGGTACTCAAAAAAGGGGGCTTCGTCAAGTCCCTCCGGCGTCGCGGGCCGCCGCTGGTCAGCGATCGACGACGACCGCCGGACCGCCTTGCGGCAGCCGCCAGCGACGGTCGACCACGAGGTCCGAGAAGGTCTCGACGGCGCCCCCCGGCCACAGCACCTCGACGTCGACGGTGGCGGCGCCGCCGGTGCCGACGTGCTGGACGAGCGACGACTGGCCGAGATAACCGTCGCCGCCGGCGATCGTGCGCCACCACCGCTGACCGCCGTCGCCGCGGACGACGAGCTGCGCGCCGATGGCGTCGCGCGGCACGCCGCGTGCGGGATCGCCGACCAGCTCGAGCTGGAGCCACCCTCCGGCGGCGCTCGCGTCGTTGCGGAACAGGCGGGCACGGTCGTGGAAGGCGGTCAACGCCAGATCGAGGTCGCCGTCGCGATCGAGGTCGAAGAGGGCGGCCGACCGGGCGTTGACGCCCGCCAGCCGCAACGACGTCTCGACCGGCGTCCACGACAGCGGGCCGCTGCCGCGCAGCAGCCAGTTCGGCTCGCGAGCGTTGTGAATCGGGTAGGCGGCGCCCTCGATCTCCGGGTGGGGGCGCTTCTGGACGAAGGTGAGGTAGTCGGTGAAGCCGTTGGCGATGAAGAGATCGAGCGAGCCGTCGTGGTCGTAGTCGAAGAACGGCGCCGCCCACGCCCAGCCGGTGTCGAGGCCGACGAACGCCGGATCGTCGTGGACCAAGTAGGCGAGCCCCTCGCCGTCGGGATCCGACAGCAGCAGCGTGTTGGTCTCGGTCGCCGCCTGCTGCATCAGGTTGTAGAACCAGAGGTTGGTGACCATCAGGTCGGCGAGCGAGTCGCCGTTGAGGTCGGCGAAGGAGACGTTCATCCCGTGGTTGCGGTCGTCGCTGCCGGTGGCGCGGCCGCGCGGCGCGAAGCGCCCGCTCCCGTCGTTGAGCAGCAGCTCGTTGGGACCGAAGTCGTTGGCGATGTAGACGTCCTGGTCGCCGTCGCGATCGAGATCGGCGTGGGAGATCGCCTGCGCCCAGCCGGTGTCCCCGACGCCGGCCGAGGGCGGCTGCTCCTCGAACCGCAGGTCGCCGCGATTCAGGTAGAGGCGGTTCGGCTGGCCGTTGCGCGCTCCTCCCGCCTGCCACGGCGTCTCCCCCGAGAGGTAGTCGCCGAAATTGCCGACCAGCAGATCGAGCCGGCCGTCGCCGTCGGCGTCGAAGGCGATCGCCGGCCCGCTGATGTCGCCGTCGCGCTCGAGCCCCGAGGTCGACGTGACGTCGCGGAACCGGCCGCCCTCGTTCGCCCACAGCCGGTTGCTGTCACGGGCGTAGGTGACGAACAGGTCGCGGTCGCCGTCGTTGTCGAAGTCGGCCAGCAGCGGCATGCGCGCTTCGCCGTCGTGCGCGATGCCGAGCTCGGCGGTCGCCTCGCGAAGGGTCCCGTCGCGCCGGTTGACGAAGGTGGCACACCCACGACCGCCGCAGACCACGAGGTCGTCCCAACCGTCGCCGTCGACGTCGCCCGCCGCCACCCCGCCACCGCTGAAGCTCGGCGCCACCGGACCGTAGCGGCGATAGCGGGCGAGCCAGTCGCTGGTGACGTGGCGGAAGACGAACCCGGCGGCGTCGGTGATCTCGGTGAACGGGTCGTCGGCCGGCGCCGCCGCGGCAACGACGCGGTCGGCCGCCACCCGCTCGGACAGCGCTCCGTCGGCGAGGGACTTGGCGGCCGCCCGCAGGTGGCGGCTCTCGACGTGGGCCGCCTTTTCCGCCTTCGCCTCGAGGCCGGCGATGCGCCACAACAGCAGTGCGTAGGCGTTGACGCCGCGGTGGAAGGCGTCGATCGCTTCGACGGTGAGGGGGCGGAGCTCGTCGCCGGGCGCAGCGGCGGCGGCATCGAGCGCCCCGAGCACCCGCCAGGCGAAGCCGGTGTCGGCGAGCACCTCGAAGTCGATCGTGTCGACGACGACCTGACGGTCGACCGCTCGATCGACGAAGGCGCGGGTCTCGCCGAAGCGGTCGGACGCCATCGGCAGCGCTTCGGCGAAGAGGCTGTCGACCAGCTCCGGCCGGACGGCGTCGACGCCGAGGCGCGCGGCGCCCGCCTGCAGGGTGCGGTGGAGTCCGATCGCGGCGCGCGCGGTGGTCCGCTCGGCGGTACCGAGGACACGGCGCAGCTCGGCGGGGTCGGAGGGGAGCAGATAGCGGACGAAGTAGCGCGACAGGTTTCTCGTCAGCAGCTCCTCCGGTGCCTCGTACCCCGAGCGAGAGCCGAGCTCGGCGAGACGGGCCGACGCTCTCTCGGCGAGGCCCGCCGGCAGGGCGACGAGGCTCGCGGGCAGCGTCCAGCCGAGCGCGGCGGCGACGAGGACCGCCCTCGCGCTACGGCTCGGCGATCTCGACAAGGCGGTTGAGCTCGAGCCCGGAGGTGACCTCCTGTCGGGTCCCCGAGGGCCACTCGACGATGATGCGATCGATCGCCGCGGCGTCGTCGAGGCCGAAGTAGAGCGGCTGCGAGCTCTGGGAGAGGTAGCCGGACTTGCCGTCGTGCACCTTCACCAGTCGTCGCCCGCCGGCTTCGACGGTCACCCGAGCGCCGATGCCGTCGCGGTTGGAGCGGCTGCCGGTGAGGTCGATCTCGATCCAGCGCAGCTCTCGCCGCTCGGCGAGATCGCTGATCAGCACCTGCGGCACGTCGTGGAACTCGTTGGTGACGATGTCGAGGTCACCGTCGTCGTCGAGGTCGAAGATCACCGCCGAGCGGGTGCCGACGCTGCCGAGGACGAGGATCCGGTCGTCGCGGCCGGCGCAGAGCGGGTGGGGCTGGTCGCTGCCGCCGCAGTCGAGCTCGAACCACGGCTTCTTGGTCTCGAGGTGCTGTCGATCGGGGTGGTAGTAGGGGCGGTTGGTGCGGTCGGATCGCGGCTCGATGCCGAGCAGGAACTCGCTGTCGAGGAAGCCGTTGCCGCGGTTGTTGAGCATCATCGAGTTGATGCCGTAACGGTAGGGGAAGTTCATGCTCGAGGTGATCAGCACGTCTTCCCAGCCGTCGGCGTTGACGTCGTCGACGCTGACCCCCCAAGGCCAGTAGTTCTCCAGCCGGTAGGCGTCGGAGCGCTCGGCGAAGCTGCCGTCGGCCTGGCGCTCGAAGAAGGCGTTGCCGAAGATGTTGTTGTCGCCCCCCTGCAGGTCCTCGTCCGACAATTTGACGAGCGACTTCAGCTTCTCGAGGCTGCCGGGGACGATCTTGCGGCTCATGTCGGAGTGCATGTCGGTGAGCAGCAGGTCGAGGCGGCCGTCGTGGTCGTGATCGAAGAACTTGACGCCCATCGTCCCCCACGGGGTCTTCGGGAAGTGCTCGGCGGTGCGCTCGACGAAGCGCTCGCCGCCGACGTTCTCCCAGTAGTGGTCGTCCCCCTGCATGTTGAGGACGTAGAGGTCGAGCCAGCCGTCGCCGTTGAGGTCGGTGAAGGCGGCGTCGCCGCTCCAGCCGCCGTCGACGAGGCCGGTGGCGGCGGTGACGTCCTCGAAGCGGCCGTCGCCGAGATTGCGGTAGAGGATGCTCGTCTCGGTGCGCTCGGGGAAGAGGTGGCCGCTGAAGGCGTTGGGGGAGCCGTCCTGGCCGATGCCGAGCCAGTGCCCGCCGCGGATCTGGCGGTCGATGGTGTAGGTGCCGACGTTGGTGACGAAGAGGTCGAGCCAGCCGTCCCGGTCGTAGTCGAAGAAGACCGCGCCCGAAGAATGGCCGGAGTAGCCGACGCCGGCGGCGGCGGTGACGTCGGTGAAGTTGCCGTCGCCGTCGTTCTCGAACAGCACGTTGCCGCCGCGGACGGTGGTGACGAACAGATCGGGGTCGCCGTCGTTGTCGACATCGGCCGCCGAGGCGGTCACCGACACCTTGTCGGCGAGCGCCACCCCGGCGCGCTCGGTGATGTTCTCGAAGGTGCCGTCGCCGTTGTTGCGCCACAGCTCGTTGCCCTCGAGCTGGGTGAGGAAGTAGAGGTCCCAGTGCCGGTCGCCGTCGACGTCGAGGATGACGACGCCGTTGCCGTGGTCGTAGTGGTTGGGCTGATAGAACTTCGCCGAGTCGGGAGTGCAGTAGTGGTGGAAGGTGATGCCGGAGGCGGCCCGCTGGTCGACGAACCGGAAGTCGTGGTCGACCTCGAACCGGTCGCGCGTCATCTCCTGGGCGTAGGCGAGCACCTCGAGCTGCTCCCACCCCCAGTCGATGGCGGGCACCGGCACCGCCTCGATCGGCGGCTGCTGGGCGCCGGCGGCGGTGAGCGGGAGCAGGGCGAGGGTGACGAGGGCAGCGGCGAGTCGCTGGGCTGGGATCATGGCGAGTTCCTCGAGGAATGGCGGCAACCGCTCGCGAGGTTGTGGTTCGGCGTGGGAGCGCGATGGAGCGCACCGGA
>JBPEXA010000640.1:0-2745 GCA_052032135.1 Thermoanaerobaculia bacterium
GGTGACGTTGACCACGCCGGCGACGAGCGGCACCGGTCCGAAGGCGAGGCGACGCCCGCCGGGGAGCTCGAGCGCCCGCTCTCCGTGGGGTCGAACGGTCGGCGCAGCTCGTCGCGGGGCCGTCTCCGGGCCCTTCGCGGCCGCGCCGGTCACCGGCTCAGCGACCCTCCGGGACGTCGCGGCGCCGCGTCGCGGGCGCCGGCTCCATGTCGCCGGGCGGCTCCTCGGGCTGAGGATCGGAGGTCGGATCGGGGGTCGCGACCGCGGTCGGAGTCGCTGGCGGCGGTCCGAGGTCGCGCCGCGGCTCCTCGGGCGCGAGGTCCTCGCCGGTGATCTCCTTGATCAGCTGGTAGACGTAGGCGCCGGTCACCGACTCGATCTCCAGCAGCTCGCGGGCGAGGCGATCGAGCACCTCGCGGTATTCGGTGAGGATCGACCTCGACTTCTCGTGCCCCTCGCGGACCAGGCGGTTGACCTCGTCGTCGATCTGCTGGGCGGTGCTCTCGCTGTAGTCGGTGCGCTGCGAGTAGTCGCGGCCGAGGAAGACCGGCTCGCTGCCGCCGCCGAATGACAGCGGCCCGAGCTCGGACATGCCGAAGTCGCACACCATCCGGCGAGCGAGCTCGGTCGCCCGCTCGATGTCGTTGCTCGCACCGGTGGTGATGTCGTCCTGGGTGAGCTCCTCGGCGACACGCCCCCCCATCAACACCGCGATGCGGGTCTCGAGGTAGCGGCGGCTGTGGTTGTGCTGATCTTCGAGCGGCAGCTGCACGGTGACGCCGAGGGCGCGCCCGCGAGGGATGATCGTCACCTTGTGCACCGGATCGGACTCCGGCAGCACGGCGGCGACGATCGCGTGCCCCGCCTCGTGGTAGGCGGTGACCAGCTTCTCCTTCTCGCTGAGGATCATCGTCTTGCGCTCGACGCCCATCAGGATCTTGTCCTTGGCGTACTCGAAGTCGTCCGCCTCGACCGCCGTCTTGTCGCGCCGGGCGGCGATCAGCGCCGCTTCGTTGACCAGATTCTCGAGGTCGGCGCCCGAGAATCCGGGGGTGCCGCGGGCGAGGACGCCAAGGTCGACGTTGTCGTCGAGCGGGATGTTGCGGGTGTGCACCTCGAGGATGCCTCGGCGGCCGTTGAGGTCGGGCAGATCGACGACGACCCGGCGGTCGAAGCGGCCCGGCCGCAGCAGCGCCGGGTCGAGGACGTCGGGCCGGTTGGTGGCGGCGATCAGGATCACCCCTTCGTTCGACTCGAAGCCGTCCATCTCGACGAGCAGCTGGTTGAGCGTCTGCTCCCGCTCGTCGTGGCCGCCGCCGAGCCCGGCGCCGCGATGGCGGCCGACGGCGTCGATCTCGTCGATGAAGATGATGCACGGGGCGTTCTTCTTCCCCTGCTCGAACAGATCGCGGACGCGCGAGGCGCCGACACCGACGAACATCTCGACGAAGTCGGAGCCGGAGATCGAGAAGAAGGGCACGTTGGCCTCGCCGGCGATGGCGCGCGCCAGCAGCGTCTTGCCGGTGCCGGGGGGGCCCATCAGCAGCACACCCTTCGGGATGCGGCCGCCGAGCTTCTGGAACTTGCCGGGCTCCTTGAGGAACTCGACCACCTCCGACAGCTCCTCCTTCGCCTCCTCGATGCCGGCGACGTCGGCGAAGGTGACCTTCTTGCCGGTGTTCGACAGCAGCTTGGCGCGGCTCTTGCCGAAGGAGAGCGCCTTGTTGCCGCCGCTCTGCATCTGGCGCATGAAGAAGACCCACAGGCCGATGATCAACAGGAAGGGCGCCCAGGTGAACAGGAACTGCAGCAGCGGATTGGTGCGCGGCTCGGCCGCCTTGATGTCGACCTGCGCCTCGCGCAGCTGCGGGATGAGCTCCGGATACTCCGGCGGCAGGTAGGTCGAGAACTTCTCCCCTTCGGTGAAGCGATCGCTCTCCTTGAAAGCGCCGTTGAGCTCCTGCCCCCGGATCTCCACGCTGGCGACGCGGTTGGCGTCGACGTGCTCGAGGAACTCGGTGAAGGTGAGCGGCACGGTCTGCAGCCGGCCGGACTGGAACGTCGTCCACAGGACGATCACCACCATCAGGATGGCGATCCAGACGATCAGGGTACGGATGGTGGGGCTCACGAAAAGTCTCTCCCCGCTCGTCGCTCGAGCGGTGGTGGGGTCGCGGATACCGCCGCCGGCGTCACCGATGCGACCCACGCCGCATCGTCGTCGCCGAGGCGGTAGCGGTCGTCGATGGTGACGCCCGGCACCCATGCGATCCGGCCGTCGACGACCAGCAGCGGCAGAGCGTCGCGGTCGCCACGCGGCATTCCACGGTCGATCAAGATGTCCTTCAGCTTCCGCCGGTAACGGCAGCCGAGAGGCTGCATGCGATCTCCGGCTCTACGATTGCGCACTTCCACGGTGTCTCCAGGGCGTAACGGCAATGCCAGTGCTGCCCGGTCCCGCTCGCCGCGGAGCATCCAGGGCTCCTGCCGGCTCCGGTTGAGTCGAAAGACGGCGTCCAGCTCGGGGATCGGCAGCTCGCCCGGCACCCGTAGTGTATAGGAGAAGGCGGGCATGACTTCGGGTACGCGGTCGAGGTGCAAACGGTTTCCGGCGCGCGTCCACCGCCACCCCTCGCCGCAGTCGCAGCCGACGGCCAGACCGGAGTCGAGCTGGCGCTCGAGCTCGGCGAGCGCCGCCGATCGGGGCGCCGCTGCAAGGCCCGCCGAGCGGTGAAGGGTGGAGAG
>JBPEXA010000641.1:0-3429 GCA_052032135.1 Thermoanaerobaculia bacterium
CGAGAGCCGTCCAGCGCACCTCGCCGCTCTCTCGGTCCAGGGCGACGACGCCGGCGTCGTCGTCGGCAGCCCCCGCCTCGACGATCACCATGCCGTCGGTCACCAGTGGCGACACCGCGTAGCCGAAGCGGGGCGCCTGATCGATCGGCATCAGCTGCCGTCGCCACAGCTCGCTCCCGTCGGCGATCGACAGCGCGACCAGCAAGCCGGCCGAGGAGACGGCGAACAGACGATCGCCGTCGATCGTCGGCGTCGCTCGCGGTCCGGAGTCGTCGAGATCCGAGCGCCGTCCGGGGCCGACCGGCGTCCGCCAGGCGGTGCGGCCGCTCGCAGCCTCGAAGCAGATCACCTCCTCTTCGGCGCTGCGCGGTCCGGCCTCGGCCGTCGGGTCGGCGACGTTCTCCGCCGTCGCCATGGTGCAAGCGAGTCCGTCGACGACGGCGACGCCCGAGTAGCCGGCTCCGATCGGTCGTCGCCACAATTCCGGCGGTCCACTCGGCGGCCATTCGGGCGCCAGGCCGTCGCCGGCGGTCGCCCCCATCCGCGCGGCACCACGGAACTGCGGCCAATCGGCGGCGACCGGGACCGCGACGACGGTCGCGATCACCAGCGGGACGATCCAACGAGGCAGCATCGGCCGCTCCATCCTACTCGTCCCCGTCGACGCCGCCGCCGTTCCCACCGGGCGTGTCGCGGGCCTCCGGGGCGAAGAGCGACAGCAGCGGCAGGCCGAGGCGGCGGCGGACGCCGTCCCGGAACCAGCGCCTCGAGTGCGCGGCACGCCGCTCGTCGTCGACCCGATCGCCGACCTCCCGCAACCGCCGCTCGGCCGCCGCGGCGAGGCGCTCCCGCTCGTCGTCGCCGAGACCGTCGATGGCGGTGGCGATCAGCGCGTCGTCGAGATCGGCGAGCTGCCGCTCGACCGCCTCCGCGCCCCCGTCGAGCGCGGTGATCCGCCGCGACCAGGTGGCGCGATCGGCGAGGTCGGCCGGCAAGGCGGCGGCGAGGTTGGCCAACCGTCGCCCGACCGGCAGGACGTAGGCGTCCGGCCCGCGGTCGGCGCGGTCGGCGCCCGCCCGCAGCTCGAGCCGCCGCGCCCACGCCGCCTCGACCGCCGCCGCGCAGTACCTCAGCCCGTTCACGGGGCCGGTCGCGCCGCGCTCCGCCCGGCGCTCGAAGACCTCCTCCAACGCCTCGATGACCAGCTCGACGGGAATCCCCTCGCGGTGCCAGACCTGCGCCACCTGCCAGTCGGCGGGCGACAACAGGAACGGTGCACCGCGCAGTCGAATGAAGGCGGTTTCGATCGACCGGAAGTAGCCGTGATCGTCCTGCTCCGTCATCGACCCGACGCCGCGCTCACGACTCGCCGAGCGGCTCGGGCCGGCGGCGCCCCGTCACCCGCACCCGCCCCCGCTCGGTCGCCAGCTCGAGGTGGCCGTCATCGGTGAAGGCGATCATCTCGCCCGCCACCGTGCGGTCGCCCTCGCGCAGCTCCATCCAGTCTCCGGGCTGCTGCAGCGACCAGCGGCGGAAGCGGCGATGGATCGCCGCCGGATCGCCGTCCTGCAGCAGGTCGTCGACCGCCGCGGCCAGCCGTGCCGTCAAGGGGGCCAGCTCCGGGAGCGGCCGCAACCCCTCGCGGGCGAGGCTGGTGGCGTCCGGCCGCGGCAGATCGACATCTTCGTGGGCGCGATTGACGCCGAAGCTGACGACCAGCGCCGTCCGATCACCGTCGGTGCGAGCGTCGATCAGGATGCCGCCCAGCTTGCGACCGTCGACGACGATGTCGTTGGGCCAGTCGAGCCGGCCGTCGACCCCCAGGTCGCGGAGCGCTCCACAGAGTGCGACGCCGGTCGCCATCGCCGCACGACCGAGCATGACGGTCGGCGCGACGGTGACGCGGGTCGCGTAGACGCCTCGGCCGGCGGGGCTCGACCAGGCGCGGTCGCCACGACCGCGCCCCGCCGTCTGCTCCCAGGCGGTGATCCACGCCACCGGCAGCGGCCTGAGCGTCGCCACCTCACGCCCGACGAGGTGGGTCGAGGGGACGCGATCGAAGAGCACGACGTCGGTGCCGGCCGACCGCGCCCAATGGAGCAGGTCGCGCCGCCAGGCGTCGACCGCCTCCGGCTCGCTCACCCCCCCAGCTCCGCCAGGGCGTCGCGGATGCTGTCGCTGCGCCCCTCGAGCTCGCGGAGGCGGCCGCGGTTCTTCTCCACCACCGGCTCCGGCGCCTTGCTCAGGAAGTCCTCGTTGTCGAGCAGCGCGGCGACCCGCTCGATCTGCGGCCCGATCTCCGCGAGCTCCTCCTCGAGCCGGCGGCGTTCCTCGGCCACCAGATCGCGCCCTTCGACCACCAGCGCGAGATCGGTCGCCGCGAGACGATCGCGGCTGGCGTCCGACGGCAGCCGGTCGACCACCGTCCAGTCGGTGGCGCCCGCCAGCTGGCCGCCGAGCCCGGCGTGCGACTCCAGGAACCGCCGCCACGGGCCGTCGTCGGTGGCGAGCCGCAGCGTCGTCGGCTCTTTCGGCTTGAGGCCGAGCTCCACCTTGCGATTGCGCACCCAGCCGACGATCTCGATGAAGCGCGCCATGTGCGCCTCGACCTCGGGATCGAGCCACGCGACCTCTCCCTGCGGATAGGGGGCGAGCGTGATCGTCTCCTCGTGGACGGCCGCGCGCCCGGGAAGGCGCTGCCACAGCTCCTCGGTGAGGAACGGCATCACCGGGTGCAGCAGCCGGAGACTGCGCTCGAGCACCGTCAGCAGCACCTCCGCCGCCCGCGGGCGGGAGGGATCCTCCGGCAGAGCCGGCTTGGCCAGCTCGATGTACCAGTCGCACAGCTCGCCCCAGAAGAAGGCGTGGAGGGCTCGACACGCCTCGTCGAAGCGGAAGCTGTCGAATCGCTCGTTGACCGTCGCCTCGGCGCGCGCCAGCCGCGACAGGATCCACCGCTCGGGAGCCGCCAGCCCGTCGGGGTCGAGGTCGGTGGCGACGGCGGCCGAGCCGGTGCGCGACAGGGTGAACCGCACGGCGTTCCAGATCTTGTTGCCGAACGACCGATAGCCGGCCATCCGCTCGAGGTCGAGGGGGATGTCGCGGCCGGGGCTGTCGAGGGCGGCGAGGGTGAAGCGCAGGGCGTCGGCACCGTAGCTCTCGACCAGATCGAGGGGATCGACCGTGTTGCCCTTCGTCTTCGACATCTTCTGACCGTCGGCGTCGCGCACCAGCCCGGTGAGGTGGACGGTGTGGAACGGCAGCCGATCGGTGAAGTGAATGCCCGTCATCACCATGCGCGCGACCCAGAAGAAGAGGATGTCGAAGCCGGTGACCAGGACGTCGGTCGGATAGAACGTCTCGAGGTCGTCGGTCGGCTGCGGCCAGCCGAGGGTCGAGAAGGGCCACAACGCCGACGAGAACCAGGTG
>JBPEXA010000642.1:0-20698 GCA_052032135.1 Thermoanaerobaculia bacterium
GTGCCGACATGGGCGCCTCCTGGCTGCTGCCGCGCCTCGTCGGCCTCGGTCGCGCGATGGAGCTGCTGATGACCGGCGACTTCATCGACGCCGAGACCGCCGAGCGGATCGGCCTCTATAACCGGGTGGTCGACGACGCGGCGCTGCCCGGCGAGGCGCGCCGGTGGGCGGAGCGGTTGGCGAAGGGCCCCGCCTTCGGTCTCGAGGTGACCAAGAAGATGGTGCTGCGCGAGGCGGCGATGGACCTCGAGTCGGCGATGGCCGCCGAGGTCGAGATCCAGGCGGCGTGCATGCAGGACCCCAACTTCCGGGAAGCGTACGAGGCGTTCCGGGAGAAGCGGGAGCCGCGGTTCGACCGCGGCTGAACCGATGGCTGCGGCGCCCACTCCGGATCTGAGGACGATCGAGCCGCTGCTCGAGCCGCGCCACCTCGAGCTCGCCGGCCGCTTCGACCGCTTCGTCGAACGACGGATCGCCGCGCTCCCGATGGCGGAAGACGACGACACGGCCCGCGAGCAGGCGCGGGAGGTGCTGCGACGTCTCGGCGGCGAGGGTTGGGCCGCCTACGCCTGCCTCGACGCCGGCGGCGACGGCGCGCACGACCTTCGCTCCGCCTGCCTGCTGCGGGAGCGGCTCGCCGCCGCCTCGCCGCTCGCCGACGCGGTCTTCGCGCTGCAGGCGCTCGGCAGCCGGCCGTTGTTCGAAGCGGGGCGCCCGGCGCGACTCGACTCCTGGGTGGAGGCGACCGCCGCCGGCGAGGCGATGGCCGCCTTCGCGATGACGGAGCCGGAGGCCGGATCGGACGTCAGCGCGATCGCCACCCGCGCGGTCCGCGACGGCGACGCGTGGCGGCTCGACGGCCGCAAATGGCTGATCTCGAACGCCGGCATCGCCGACTACTACGTCGTCTTCGCCAGCACCGACCCCGAGGCAGGTCGCGACGGCCTCTCGTGCTTTCTCGTCCCCGCCGATCGCGACGGCGTGCGCTTCGTCGCCGCCCAGCGGCTGTCGGCGCCTCACCCGCTGGGCGAGATCGAGCTCGACGGCTGCCGGGTCGACGCCGATCACCTGGTGGGGGAGGTGGGGGAGGGGTTCGCGATCGGCATGCGGACCCTCGACCGCCTGCGGCCGACGGTGGCGGCGGCCGCCTGCGGCATGGCGGGGCGAGCGCTGGCCGAAGCGCGGCGGCATGCCGGCGAGCGCGAGCAGTTCGGGCGGCCGCTCGACCGGTTCCAGCTGGTGCAGGCGGCGCTCGCCGACATGGCGTGCGAGCTCGAGAGCTCGCGCCTCCTCACCTACCGCGCGGCATGGGAGGCCGATCTCGGCCGCGGCGAGATCGCCTACCGCTCGGCGATGGCGAAGCTGTGCGCGACCGAGGCGGCGCAGCGGGTCGTCGATCGCGCGGTGCAGATCCTCGGCGGTCGCGGCGTGCTCGCCGACCACCCGGTCGACCACCTCTACCGATCGGTGCGTGCGCTGCGCATCTACGAAGGGGCGAGCGACATCCAGCGGCTGGTGATCGCCAGGCGGCTGCCGGGGTAGTCGCGGTGTGGAAGCCGCCGGAGCGGGTCCGCCATCCCCTCCCGTCCGTCGCCTGGCCGACGGCGGAGGAGGCGGCGGCCTCGAAGCTCTTCTCGCCGGTCACGGTGGGGCCGATCGAGCTCGAACAGCGCACCTGGGTGCCGGCGATGGTGCCGTGGCGGGCGACCGACGACGGGTTCGTCACCCCCGACATCCTCGCCTGGTACGAGCGGTTCGCCCGCGGGCGGCCGGGAGCGCTGGTCGTCGAGGCGACCGGCATCCGCGACATCCCCAGCGGACCGCTGTTGCGGATTGGCCACGATCGCTTCCTGCCGGGGCTCGCCGAGCTGGTGCGCACCGTCCGCGAGGCGAGTGGCGGGCACACCCGCCTGCTGATCCAGATCATCGATTTCCTCACCATCCGCCGGCGTCCGCAGCCGGCGACCTACTTCGCCCGCTATCTCGAGGTGACCGACCGCCACCGTGCGGCGCTGGGCATCGACGACGAGGGGGCGGTGCGGCGGCGGCTCGCCGAGCTCGACGACGGCGAGCTCGACGACGTGCTCGACGAGCGCGAGCTCGAGGCGCTCCGCTTCGGCTACCGCGAGCGGGTGACCGATCTCCATCTCGACCACGTGCGCGAGCTGCCCACGGTGCTGCCGGAGCTGTTCGCGGCGGCGGCGCGGCGGGCGCAGGAGGCCGGCTTCGACGGCGTCGAGCTGCACTACGCACACGCCTACACCATGGCGTCCTTCCTCTCCGCGCTCAACACCCGCGACGACGGCTACGGCGGCAGCCGCGAGCACCGGGCGCGGCTGCCGCTCGAGGTCTATCGCGAGGTCCGCCGCCGGGTGGGCGAGGGCTTCGCGATCGGCTGCCGCTATTTGTCGGAGGACTGTCTCGACGGAGGCTCGACCGTCGAGGACGCCTGCTGGTTCGGGCGCGAGTTCGCCGCCGCCGGGATGGACTTCCTCTCCCTGTCGCGGGGGGGCAAGTTCGAGGACGCCCGGCAGCCCCGGATCGGCTGGGCCGCCTACCCCTACACCGGCCCCAGCGGCTACGAGTGCATGCCGACGGCGATCTCGGACCGACGCGGGCCGTTCGGCCGCAACGTCGAGCCGGTCGCCCGCATCCGCCGGACGGTGCGCGACGCCGGCTTCCGCACCCCGGTGGTGGTCGCCGGCGGCCTCCACGGCTTCGATCAGGCGGAGGCGATCCTGACCGCCGGCGAGGCGGACATCGTGGCGGCGGCGCGGCAGAGCCTCGCCGATCCCGACTGGTTCCGGAAGATGCGGCTCGGCCGCGGCGAGGAGGTGCGGCGCTGCGTCTACACCAACTACTGCGAGGGCCTCGACCAGAAGCACAAGCAGGTCACCTGCCAGCTGTGGGACCGTGTCGAGCTCGACGAGCCGGGCGTGGCGAAGAGCACCGACGGCCGGCGGCGGCTGGTCGCCCCCGCCTGGGAGCCGGATCAGTCGAGCCAGTCCTCGGAGTCCTGACCCGAGCGCGCGTCCTCGAGCGACTGCAGGCGGTCCCGCAGCTCGTCGAGCGAGTAGGGCTTCTGCAGGTAGCTCGATCCGGCGACGGCGCGGCTCGTCACCTCGAGCTCGCTGTAGCCGCTCGACATGATGATCGGCAGGTCGGGCGCGAGCTCGCGAAGCTGACGCGCGGTCTCCGAGCCGTCGATCTGCGGCATCGTCAGGTCGACGATCGCGGCGCGGAACGCTGTCGGTCGCTGCCGTAGCTCCTCGACGGCGTCGAACCCCGACTGGCGGGTCTCGACCTCGAAGCCGAGCATCTCCAGCATCCGGCGGCCGACCTCGAGGACGGTGAAGTTGTCGTCGACGAGCAGGATCTTGCCCGAGCCGCTCCACGGACGACCGTCATCGTCCCGCTCGGCGGGCGCTTCCGCCGCCGGCTCCTCGACCTCGATCGCCGGCAGCCAGACGGCGAAGGTCGATCCGCTGCCCGCCTCGCTGGCGACCTCGAGCACGCCGCCGTGCTCTTCGAGGATGCTGCGCACGGCGGTGAGGCCGAGCCCGCGACCGCCGAGGCGGGTGGTGAAGAAGGGCTCGAACATCGAGTCGCGCGCTTCGGGATCGATCCCGGAGCCGCTGTCGGTGACGCGGATGCCGACGTAGCGGCCCGGTTCGCGGTCGCTGCCGACGGCGGCGGCCTCGAGCCGGTCGGCGTCGAGGGTGTCGACGCAGGTGGCGATCTCGATCATGCCGATCGTGCCGTGCAGCGCCTCCGACCCGTTGGTCACCAGGTTGACCAGCACCTGCCGGATGCGGGTGGCGTCGACCTCGATCAGCGGCAGCTCCTCGGCGAGGTCGAGGTTGATCGCGCAGTCGCTGTGGACCGCCGAGTGGAGGATGCCGTAGGTGTCGTCGATCATCTTCGAGACGTCGTACCGCTTCGGCTGCGGCTCACTGCGGCCGGCGAACTCGAGCATCTGGTGGATGAGCTCCGACGCCTGCTCACCGGCGTCGCGGACCTCCTCGAGCAGCTCGCCGAGCCGGGAGCCCTCGTCGAGCTCGCTGCGAGCGATGCTGAGGTTGCCGAGCATGCCGACGAGCAGGTTGTTGAAGTCGTGGGCGACCCCGTCGGCGAAGAGCGACAGGCTCTCGGACCGCTGCGCCTGCTCGAGGCTGCGCTCGAGCTCGCTGTGGGCGCGGCGCAGCGCCTTGAGCTCGGTCTCCGTCTCCCGCAGGTGTGCTTCCAGCCGTCGCAGCGCCCGCCGCGAGGCGGCGGCGTCGGTCTGATCCTCGTACTCCCAGAGGCGACCGAGGACGGTGCCGTCGGCGGCGACGATCGGGCGCGTCGATCGCGACAGCACGCTGCCGTCGTTGAGCGCGATCTGCTCGCCGTAGCGCTCTTCCTCCGGGTGCTCCCGCAGCTGGCGGAGGTCGTCGCGGAAGGCGTCCCAGTCCTCGATGCGGTGCCGGACGTGCTCGAGCAGCTCCTCACCGGTGGCGTTCTCGGCGAAGCCGGGAGTGATCTGCCAGAGATCGAGCAGCCGGTCGTTGTAGCGCAGCACCCGGCACGACCGGTCGACGATCAGGATGCCGCGGGAGGTCGAGGCGAGGCAGGCTTCGAGCAGGGCGTCGACTTCGTGCATCGCCGGGGATTGGAACGGTAGCGGTCTGGTGGTCATCGTCGCCTCGATTCGTTGCGCCGGTCGGTCCGGCGGTCCCGGAGATCGGGACGTCGACGGGTGTTGCAGATTCCACGCCACCGTCGGAGCCGCGGCTATACTCGCCGCATCGTGGCGCGCGAAGGATCCCCAACCACCCCCGGGATCCGTGCCGGCGGCCTGTTCGGGCCGCGACAGCTGTGGCTTCGACTGCGTACGGAATGGGCGAAACGGCGGGGCTCCGGGCACCGGCTGGAGGAGCTGACCGCCTCCCTCGCCGGCCGCGAGCTGCTGTTCCGCGCCCCGTCCCTGGACGGCGAGCTGATCGGCGCGATCCGCGCGATCACGCCGCAGTTCTCACTCCAACCCGACGAAATTTCCCGCCGCATTTGGGAGCTGTCCCAAAATGGGTCGAGCTGGGCCGAGTACGACGCCCTGGCGCCGCTGCTCGGCACGTTGGGCGACCGGCCGCGGGTGCTCGACATCGGCCCCGGGATGGGCCGCTCCGTCGTCTTCCTGAGCCGCCAGCTCGGATGGCCCGGGTCGTGCTTCCATCTCTTCGACGGGGACGGAGCGGCGCGCCGCTACCCGCTCAACGCCCCGCGCTCGAGCGACAGCTTCTGCGGCGACCTGGCGGTGCTCGATCGGGTCCTCGCCCACAACGACATCCACGGTCACACCGTCCACGACGCGCACCGGCTCGAGGGGCGCCTCGACCGCCTGCCGGGGCCGTTCGATCTGGTCTACAGCTTCTACGGGGTCGGCTATCACTGGGCGTTGGATGATTTCTGGGCCGAGATCTCGGGGCTGCTCGACGACGCCTCGGTGGCGATCTTCACCGTCCACCACTCCTTCCGGTCGTTCGCCGCGCTCGACGCCACCCCGCACCGCTTCGTGCCGTTCCGCAGGATCCTCGGCAAGGACCGGCCGCTGCGGCTGCTGGTGGTCGCTCGCGACGAGGAGCGACTGAGATCGCTCGACAGCGCGGCGTCATGAGGCGGGTGCTGTGCGTCGGCGGCGGTCCCGCCGGCCTCTACTTCTCGATCCTGGCCAAGCGGTCGCGACCCGACCTCGCGATCCGCGTCGTCGAGCGCAACCGGCCCGACGACACCTTCGGCTGGGGGGTCGTCTTCTCCGACGAGACGCTCGACAACTTCGCGCAGGCCGATCGGCCGACCTACGACGCGATCACCGCCCGCTTCAAGCACTGGCGCGACATCGAGACCTGGGTCGGGGATCGCTGCGTGCGATCGACCGGCCACGGCTTCGCCGCCCTCGAGCGCAAGGAGCTGCTGCTGATCCTCCAGGACCGCTGCCGCGAGCTCGGGATCGACCTCGAGTTCGAGCGCGAGATCGAATCGGTGGCGGCCCTCGCCGACGCCGATCTGGTGATCGGTGCCGACGGCGTCAACTCCTGGGTCCGCTCCGCCTTCGCCGAGCAGTTCCAGCCGAGCATCGACTGGCGCCGCTGCAAGTTCACCTGGCTCGGCACCGACAAGCCGCTCGAGGCGTTCACCTTCGTCTTTCGCGAGAACGAGCACGGGCTCTTCCAGGTCCACGCCTACCCGTTCTCCGACCGGCTGTCGACGTGGATCGTCGAGTGCCGGGAGGAGGTGTGGCGGGCGGCCGGCCTCGAGGACGCCGACGAGGCGGAGACGGTCGCCTACTGCGAGGCGCTGTTCGCCCCCGACCTCGACGGTCACCGGCTGCTCGCCAACCGCTCGCTCTGGCGCTCGTTCCCGACCGTTCGCTGTGCAAACTGGGTGCACGATCACATCGTGCTGCTGGGGGACGCCGCCCACACCGCCCATTTCTCGATCGGCTCCGGCACCAAGATGGCGATGGAGGACGCGATGGCGCTCGCTCGCAGTCTCGAACGCCGCGATTGGGACGACCTGCCGGCGGCCCTCGAGGACTACCGGGAGGCGCGCTGGGTCGACGTCCTGAAGACGCAGAAGGCGGCGCAGACGAGCCTCGAGTGGTTCGAGAACTCCGCCCGCTACCTCGACCAGCACCCGGTGCTCTTCACCTTCAACCTGATGACGCGCTCGAAGCAGATCACCTACGACAACCTGGCGATGCGCGATCCGGCGCTGATCGAGCGGGTCGACGAGGCGTTCGCCGCTCGCGAAGGGGCGCCGCCCGGGCCGGACGGCAAGGCGCGGCCACCGATCTTCACCCCCTACGACCTCGGCGGCCTCGAGCTCGCCAACCGCATCGTCGTCAGCCCGATGTGCCAGTACTCCGCCACCGACGGCGAGGTCGGCGACTGGCACCTGGTGCACCTCGGCAGCCGCGCGCTCGGCGGCGCGGGGCTGGTGATCACCGAGATGACCGACGTCGCCGCCGACGGTCGGATCACCCACCGGTGCGCGGGCCTCTACCGCGACGAGCACGTCGACGCCTGGCGCCGCATCGTCGACTGGGTGCACCGCTGGACGCCGGCGAAGATCGGCATCCAGCTCGCCCACGCCGGCCGCAAGGGGTCGGTCCGCCACCCGTGGAAGGGGGAGGACGAGCCGCTGACTGCCGACGAGGGGGCGTGGCCGACGATCGCCCCGTCGGCGATCCCCTTCCGCCCGCACTGGCCGGTGCCCCGGGCGATGGAGCGGGCCGACATGGACGTCGTCCGCGACGCCTTCGTCGCCGCCACCCGCCGCGCTGCCGAGGCCGGCTTCGATCTGGTCGAGGTCCACATGGCCCACGGCTACCTGCTGTCGAGCTTCCTGTCGCCGCTGACCAATCGCCGTGACGACGAGTACGGCGGCAGCCTCGAGAACCGGCTTCGCTACCCGCTCGAAGTCTTCCGCGCGATGCGGGCGGCGTGGCCGGCCGAGCGGCCGATGATCGCCCGCATCTCGGCCAGCGACTGGATGGCGGACGGCAGCGGCACCACCCCCGCGGAGGCGGTGACCATCGCCTCCAGCCTGGCGGCGGCGGGCTGCGCGCTGATCGACGTCTCGTCGGGGGGGAACGTCGCCGAGTCCGACATCGTCTACGGCCGGATGTACCAGGTGCCGTTCGCCGAGAGGATCCGCTACGAAGCGGGCGTGCCGGTGGCGGCGGTGGGGGCGCTGCTCGGCGCCGACCACGCCAACACGGCGCTCGCCGCCGGCCGTGCCGACCTGGCGCTGATGGCGAGGCCGCACCTGCGCGACCCCTACCTCACCCTCCACGCCGCCGAGCGCTACGAGCAGTGGGATCACTGGTGGCCGGGCCAGTACCTGCCGGCGCGGCCACGACCCCCCCGCTAGGTGGAACCTTCCACCGCCGGCACTCGTACAGGCGGGAGATGAGGAGCGCGCGAGAAGACCGGCCCGGCGCCCATCGTCTGCCTGCGATCGGGCTCTGGAGCGCCGCGCTGCTGGCGGCGGCGGGCGGTGGGGCACAGGAGGCGCCGGAGCTCGCCGCCTCGCGAGCGTCCTCCGAGATCGTCGTCGACGGGCGGCTCGAGGAGCCGGCGTGGGCCGACGCGCTGTCGATCCCGCTCCCCTACGAGTACCTCCCCGGCGACAACGTCGCGCCGCCAGTCGCCACCGAGTGCCTCGTCACCTACGACGATCGGGCGCTCTACGTCGCCTTCCGCGCCGCCGACCCGGAGCCGGCGGCGATCCGCGCCCACCTGATGGATCGCGACCAGGTCGGGACCTTCGTCCAGGACGACCACGTCGTGCTGATGATCGATCCTTTCAACGACGAGCGGCGCGCCTTCCAGTTCCGCGTCAATCCGCTCGGCGTCCAGATGGACGCCGTCTACAGCGAGGTCGACAGCCTCGAGGACTTCTCGTTCGACATGATCTGGGAGTCGGCGGCGCAGATCCACGACGGCGGCTGGGATGTGGAGATGGCGATCCCCCTCAACCAGCTGCGGTTCCCGCGCACCAGCGGCGAGCAGGTGTGGGGGTTCGACATCGGCCGCTCCTATCCCCGCAACCAGCGCCACCGGATCGCCGCCCACCGCCGCGATCGGGAGGTGAGCTGCGGACTCTGTCAGGTGCTCAAGGTCTCCGGCTTCGAGGGGATCGAGCCGGGGCGCAATCTCGAGATCGTCCCCACCGCCACCTTCACCCGCAACGACGCGATCGACACCTTCCCGGACGGCGAGCTGCGGTCGGGGGATCCGGACACCGAGCCGGGGGTGACCGCCCGTTGGGGGGTCACCCCCAACGTCTCGCTGCTGGCGACCGTCAACCCCGACTTCTCCCAGGTCGAAGCCGACGTCGCCCAGCTGGCGGTCAATCAGCGCTTCGCGCTGTTCTTCCCCGAGAAGCGCCCGTTCTTCCTCGAAGGGATCGACTTCTTCTCGACGCCGATCGACGCCGTCTTCACCCGCACCGTCGCCGATCCGGAATGGGGCCTCAAGGTGACCGGCAAGGAGGGCCGCGACGCCTTCGGGGTGTTCGTCGCCCGCGACGAGGTGACCGGCCTGCTCTTCCCCTCGAACGAGGGGTCGTCGCAGACGCTGCTCGACCTCGAGAACGACATCGGGGTGGTGCGCTACCGGCGCGACGTCGGCGCCAACTCGACGGTCGGCCTGCTCTACACCGCTCGCGAGGGCGACGGCTACTCCAACCGGGTGGGCGGCTTCGACGGCTTCTTCCGCCTCGGCGACAACGACACCGTCGACTTCCAGTGGCTGCGGTCGGAGACCGACTATCCGGACGCCGTCGCCGCCGACTTCGGGCAGCCGTCCGACAGCTTCGAGGGCGACGCCTGGCAGATCAGCTACGACCACATCGACCGCGACTGGCTCTGGTTCGTCGACGCCGGGGCGTACGACGCCGGCTTTCGAGCCGACGGCGGCTTCGTCCGTCGCGTCGACATCCGTGAGGCCGACGGCGTGCTCATCCGCCGCTGGTGGGGGGGCGAGGAGGCGTGGTGGACGCGCGCCGACGTCGGCGCCTTCGTCCGCCGGGTCGAGGACGACAGCGGCCAGCTGACCGACGAGCGATACGACCTGTTCGCCAACTTCGCCGGACCGCTGCAGTCGTTCGGCGAGATCTCGCTCGAGCGCAACAAGGAGCGGTTCGGCGGCGTCCTCTACGAGGACCTCGACCGCGCTCAGGTCTTCTACCAGATCTTCCCTTCCGGTGCGGTCAAGGTGAGCGCCTTCGTCGACGTCGGCGACACCATCGACTTCGCCAACAACCGTCGCGCCGAGCAGCTGTTCGCCGCCCCCTCGATCGAGACCAAGATCGGCCGCCACTGGAACCTCAAGCTCGATCACACCTACCAGCAGCTCGACGTCGAGGGGGGACGGCTGTTCGAAGCCAACCTCACCCAGCTGCGGGCGATCTACAACATCAACATCCGTTCCTTCGTGCGCGCCATCTTCCAGTTCCGCACCATCGAGCGAAACCCCGCCCTGTTCGACTTCCCGGTCGAGCCGGAGCGCGAGACGCTCTTCACTCAACTGCTCTTCTCCTACAAGATCAACCCGCAGACGGTGCTCTTCGCCGGCTACACCGACAACCGGCTCGGGCTGCAGGGGATCGACCTCACCGAGACCAACCGCACGCTGTTCGTCAAGCTGGGCTACGCCTGGATCCTGTAGCGTCCGCCCACGGTCGCGCGGGAATAGGCGCCGCGTCCCGGCCGTAGCGTGCGCATGCGAAACGAGAGCTATCGCCATCGGCAGCGGGGGACGACGATCCTCGCCTGGATGCTCGCTACCGTCGCCTTCAACGCGGTGGTGTTCGGGGGGTTGGCGTGGGTGCTGCCGGAGGCGCGGACGCCGCTCTGGTGGGTGTGGGTCGGGACGACCGCCTTGCTGCTCGCGCTCGGCTGGCTGTTCGGCTCGCTCGAGGTGGCGGTGACCGACGCCAGCGTCGACCTCGCCTTCGGTCCCGGGTGGCCGCGCAAGTCGATCCCGCTGGCATCGATCGAGGCGGCGCGGCCGGTGCGCAACTCGTGGTGGCATGGCTGGGGGATCCGGCTGACCCCGCACGGCTGGCTGTGGAACGTCGCCGGCCTCGACGCCGTCGAGCTCGAGCTGGCGGACGGCCGGCCGTTCCGCATCGGCACCGACGAGCCGTCGCGGCTCGCCGAGGCGATCTCGACCGCCTCCGGCGGCTAGAATCGGGGGATGAGCGACGGCTCGAGAGCCGAGAGCGGCGAGCGCCCGTTCCGCGCCCGACTGGAGGTCCAGTTCGGCGACATCGATCAGGCGCGCATCGTCTACTACCCCCGCTTCATCCACTACTTCCACGTCGCCATGGAGCAGTTCTTCCGCGACGTGGTCGGCATCGACTACCCGCAGGTGATGAACGAGCACCGGCTCGGGCACCCGACCGTCCACCTCGAGGTCGACTTCCGGCAGCCGCTGCGCTATGGCGATTTCGTCGAGATCGAGGTGCGAATCGAGCACGTCGGCACCACCTCGGTGGTGTGGCACTACACCGTCTACACCCGCGGCAGCGACGACGTGCACGCCACCGGGCGGGTGGCGACCGTCAACATCGATCTCGACAGCTTCGACAAGCGGCCGATCCCCGACTGGCTGCGGACACGACTGACCGAGTACCGTCGGAAGCTCGAGGCCGTCGGAGCGGCCTGACGACGGCGGTTCGATCTCCAACTCACGGGTCGGCGCTCCGGACCCGTGTCCCACGTCTGCGAGAGGTGTCGAGATGATGACTGCGAGCAAGCCAGCCTGCTGGATCGTCGGGGCACTCCTCGGCCTGTGGGCGCTGCCGTCCCCCGGGCAGTCCCCTTCGATGGATCCCGCGGCGTACGTGGATCGCTTCATGTCGCACATCGAAGCGGGGAATTACGGAAGCGCCATCGACGAGTTCTACACGACGCTGCCGGCGAATCCGGACGAGCTGAAGAAGCTCCGGGCACAGTTCGTCGGCCTCCCGGATCTCGTCGGCGAGTTCAGGGGCCATGAGCTGATCAGCGAGGCGGAGCTCTCGCCTCGGTTCGTCGAGCAGTGGCTGCTGGTCTATTTCGACCGCCAGCCGCTGTCGTTCCGGTTCGCGTTCTATCGGCCTCGAGACGTGTGGCAGCCGTTCGCCTTCGAGTTCAACACCGACGCGCTCCAGGTGCTGAGAGAGTTGGCGGTGCTGGAGATGGCGGGGGGCGGCGACGAGGAGGCTCCACCCGAGCCTGAGACGAGGACTCTGCGCCGGCAGAGTCCGTGAGCACCTACTCGGCGCTTCGAGCGACCGCGGCGCCGTCGTCCCCCTCCTGATCGAGGTAGGCGGCGACCCGCTCGTAGAGGTCGGCCATCTGGCCCGCCTGGCGGAAGACGACCTCGCCGTCGGCCGAGATCAGGATGTAGCTGGGGAAGGCGAAGACGTCGAACCGCTCGATCGTCTCCTCCCGGCCGGCGAGCACGACGTAGTCGAGGTCGTGCTCTTCGGCGAAGGCGGCGATCGTCGCCGGCTCGCCGGAGTAGAAGGCGAGGCCGACGACGGCGAGCCGGTCGCCGTAGTCGGCGTGGAGGCGCTTGAGCTTGGGGAAGGCGTGGACGCAGGGGGCGCACCACGTCCCCCAGAAGTCGAGCAGCACCGGTCGGCCCTCGAACGTCTTGAGGTCGAATTCGGAGCCGTCGAGCGCCAGGGCGGTGAAGTCGAGCAGCGTCTCGGCGCCGGCGCCCGGGGCGGCGAGCAGCAGGGCGAGCAGCGCGAGGGTGAGGGCGGATCGTCGCATCGTCATCCGTACGCTAACAAGGCGGCCCGCGGTTCTATTCGGCGAGCTCGGCTGCGCCACGCCGTTTGAGGGCTCCGCGATCGACCTTGCCGAGATGGGTGCGCGGCAGCTGGTCGACGATCACCACCCGGCGCGGGTGCTTGTAGGCGTCGAGGTGGTCGAGGACGTGCCGGCGCACCCGCTCGGCGAGGTCGTCGCCCGCCTCGCCGTCGGCGACGACGAAGGCGATCGGCTTGGTGAGCCCGTCGCGGTTCTCGATACCGACCACCGCGCACTCGCGCACCTCGGGGTGGCGCAGGACGCAGCTCTCGACCTCCTGCGGCGCCATCCATTTGCCGCCGACCTTCAGCACGTCGTCGCCCCGCCCGCAGTAGGTGACGTAACCGTCGGCGTCGCGGCTCACCAGGTCGCCGCCGACGAACCACTCGCCGTGGAACGCCTCGCGGTCGCGGCGCGCGTTGCGCCAGTAGCCGATGGCGCGGGAATCGCCGCGCACCCACATCCGCCCCGGCTCGCCGGGCCCGACCGGGTCGCCGTCGTCGTCCCGGACGTCGATCTCGAACCCGTCGACCACCCTGCCGAGGGTGCCGGGCCGCACGTCGCCCGGCCGGTTGGTGACGAAGATGTGCCACATCTCCGCGGTGCCGAGACCGTCGAGCAGTTCGACGCCGAAGGTCGCCTTCCATCGCTCGTAGAGCGGGATCGGCAGCGCCTCTCCCGCCGAGGTGGCGAAGCGCAGGGAGGAGAGGTCCCGGTCGGCGGCCGTCGGATGGCTCACCATCTGGTTCACCATCGTCGGCACGTTGACGAGGATGGTCGGCCGGTGGCGAGCGATCTGCTCGAAGACGATCTCGGCGGTCGGATGCTCCGGGAAGAGCACCGTGCGGCCGCCGACCGCGAAGGGGAAGAGGAGGTTGGAGCCGGTCGCGTACCCGAAGTAGAGCTTTGGGATCGACAGGGTGACGTCGTCCTCACCGTAGCCGAGCGTCGCCTTGGCGTAGAGCTCGGTGGTGTTGGCGAACGACGCGTGGCTCTGCACCACCCCCTTCGGCAGCCCGGTGGTGCCGCCGGAGAAGAGCCAGATCGCCGGATCGTCGCGATGGGTCGGGTGGTTGTCGATCTCCCCTCCGGCCCGCTCGACACGGTCGGCGATCCCCTCCGGGTCGGTGTCGCCGGCGTCGACGGCCAGCAGGCGCGGCGGGGTGATCGAGGCACCGGCGGCGGCGCGGAAGCGCTCCCTCGACGCCCCGTCGACGATCGCCCAACCGGGGCTGACGTAGTCGAAGAGGCGGGCGAGGTTCTCCTCCTTGAGCTCGGGGTTGACCATCACCACCACCGCTCCCGCCTTCAGTACGCCGAAGAAGGCGGCGACCCACTCGATGCCGTCGGGGAGCGCGATCATCACCCGCTCGCGAGGCCGGACGTCGAGCGAGCGCAGCGCCTCCGCCCAGCGGTTCGCGTGCGCCTGCACCTCGCCGTAGGTGACGTCGAGATCGTCGACGGTGACGGCGACGCGGTCGGCGCGACCCTCGGCGACGCGGTCGTCGAGGTAGTAGTCGGCGACGTTGAAGCGCTCGTCGGGTTGGAAGGGCATCGGCGGGAGCGTAGCCGAGGCCCTCGACGGGCGGCAAGCTCAGTCGAGAGCCGCGCCGACGACCTCGCGCTCGGGGTCGATCGCGACGACTTCGCGCTCGGGGTCGATCGCGACGACCTCGCGCTCGAGGTCGATGACGATGGCGGGATGATCGGAGTACTCGATCTGTCGCCCGGTGAAGCGCTCCACCCGACCCGGTCGTAGCTCCCATCCCGCGGCGGCGACCCGCCAGCCGCTGTCGGGGGCGAGGAGGACGTGATCGATGGCGCCGGGGAGCACGTCGTCGAACCGTCGCGCCCGCCAGGGTCCCAGGACCGCGTCGGACGGGGCGTTGAAGTCGCCGGCGACGATCTGCGCCGGCTGGCGGTCGATCCAGCCGGCGAGCGCCGCCGACTGGGCCGCCCGGGTCGTCTCCAGCCGGTGGTCGAGGTGAACGCCGACGACGGTGAGCCGCGACTCACCGCCGATCGCCAGCTCGCAGTGCAGGGCGATGCGGCGTTCGTAGAAGGGGCGCCGGGGGGCGAGGGCGACGCGCTCGGCGCGGACGATCGGGAAGCGCGACAGCACCGCCTCCCCCTCCTCGAACCCGATCCGCGCCAGGCTGCCGTTGGCGCGGGCGAAGGCGGAGTCCATCCCCAGCCGCCGGGCGAGCGTGGCGGCGAAGTCGCCGTGGCTCCAGGTCCGCCACGCCTCCTGCAGCACGACGACGTCGGGCTGCAGATCCTCGATCGCGGCGTGGAGCCGCTCGGCGCGGGCGGTCTGCTCCTTGAAGCCCGGATAGCCGTGGAGGACGTTGTAGTCGAGCAGCCGGATGCGCTCGGGGACCGACGCTGGCGGCGCGACCCGCTGCTCGACGATCAGCGCATCGCGGGTCGAGAAGAGCACCTCGAGGACGAAGGCGCCGACGAGGGCGAGAGCGACGACCGCCATGACGACGCCGGCCGCGCGCGACGTGGTGGCGGCGGCGATGGCGGCGACCACCGCCAGCAGCAGCACGCCGACGAGGGCGCGCTGGGGGAGGGGCTCGATCCACGGCAGCAGCCACGGCACCAGCGCCAGCAGCAGGGCGAGCAGCGGCAGTGGGGGGCCCTCAGACCTCGACGCCGAACCGGTCCTTGAGCAGCAGGAAGAACGGGATCGACAGCAGGATCAGGATCCAGCACCAGTTCGGCACCAGCAGGAACGAGCCGCGCTCGGCGTAGTCGACGGTGATGGCGGCGAGCGGGCTCCCCTCCGGCAGCGGCGGCTCGGCCGGATAGATGAGCTGCTGCCAGAAGTCGTGCTCCGGTCGCAGCGGCGAGCGGCGTCGGCTTTCGTCGGAGACCACCACGCTCTTGGCGTAGCGCTCACCGTCGATCGTCATCTCGACGTCGTAGTCGCCGGGCTCGACCGCCTGCAGCCGCCAGGAGAGCTGGCGCTGCGCCGGCACCCACAGCGCCGGTGTCTCGACCGTGAGGCCGGGGGGCGCGGTGATCGCCGCCCGCGGCTTGCCGCCGTCGCGATCGGCGGCGAACTCGGCGGTCAGCACCGTCTCGGAGCCGGGCGCCAGGCCGTCGTAGCCGTAGTGGAAGTGGAGGTGCGCGAACACCGGCAGCATCGGGACGCTCATCACCAGCAGCGGCAGCAGCCAGGCGCCGAGGTAGGCGGCGGTGTTGCCGAGGACGCCGGCGAGGCCCCTGAAGGTGGCGCCGAGCCGGTCGTTGAAGAGACGGATCTCGAAGAGGCCCGAATAGATGCCGCGCTTGAAGCGCTCCGCCCACTCGTAGCTGAACGTCCAACGGATGATCGGCAGCACCAGCACCGTCACCAGCAGCGCGAGCACGGCGAGCTCCACCCAGTCGGGGAGGCCGCCGAGCGCCCCGAGCAGGAGGTCGAGCGCCGAGCGCAGCAGTGCGTTGAGGGCTTCCATCGGTCGGACGGTGCGCGGCGATCAGGAGATGTAGCCGAGGCCCTTCAAGCGCTTCTTGATCTCCTCCTCGGAGAGCGCCTCGCCCTCCCCCTCGATCTTCGCCAGCTCCTTCTCGAGAGCGTGGGTGACGAACTCGGTCGGGGAGGAGTAGCCGGCGAGCGCGGCGATGCGCTTCACTTTGTCCATCAGCTCTTTGTCGAGCTTGATCTTGTCGCCTCCGAACATCGGTGCCTCCTAGCTGCCGCCTTCGACGGCGGGGAATCGTTCGATCCCGAACTCGGCGATGACCGCGGCGGCGAGCTCGGTGAGGGTGGG
Source organism: Thermoanaerobaculia bacterium (assembly GCA_052032135.1). GTDB lineage: Bacteria > Acidobacteriota > Thermoanaerobaculia > Multivoradales > JAHEKO01 > CALZKB01. The sequence continues at coordinate 16,129 of JBPEXA010000642.1, forward strand.
CGCCGGCTTCGACAGCGGCCGGTTGGTGAACAGGATGCCCGGCACCGCCTCGTGGTCCATCGAGTGGTCGCCCGTCCACTGGCCGGTGTTGTCGCTGAAGATGTCGGGCTCGATCTCGCCGAGGGCGCCGTCGTTGGAGCTGCGGGTGCCGGCGGCGAAGCCGACGATCATGTCGGGACCGATGTCGAGGGCGCCGAGATCAGAGAAGTAGCGCCGGCTCGGATAGACCCGGGTGACGGCGGGGAGGCCGGTGTCGGGATCGACCGTCGCCAGCAGCTTGGCGCCGATCTCGTCGAGCAGCGCGGCGCGATCCTCGGCGTCGACGATCCCCTTGCTCTCGCGCCCCCGCAGGTTGACGTAGAGGCCGTTGAAGCCGACCGCGTAGGCGCGGGTGCGCGACCAGTCGACGTTGCGGAACAGCCCCGGGTCCTTCTCGAGCGACGGGTCCTCGAGCACCAGGTACCCCTCGTCCCGCAGCCAGCTGTTGACGTTCATCGATCGGCGCCAGCTCGAGAAGCCGTGGTCGGACATGACGACGACGGTCGCCTCCGGCAGCGCCTCGAGGGCGCGCGCGACGACGCGGTCGGCGCGCTCGTAGAGGCCGGGCACCACGTCCGCCCACCGCTCGGCGCTCTCGGGATCGTAGGTGGGGTGCTCCGGATCGGTGCGGCCGAACATGATGTGCGACACCTGGTCGAGATTGCCGAAGTAGTAGAAGAGCAGGCCGTCCTCGAACCGGTCGAGCACCCAGTCGAACTGCGCCTCGACCTCGGCGCCGGCGATCTCCGCCTGGGCGAGGAACTCCTCGACCGAGAAGAGCTCCTCGGTGATCGTCTTGGTGTCCTCCGGCATCCCCTGGGTGTAGAAGCCGCCGGTCTCCTCCGCCAGCTCGGCGGCGAAGTCGGGGGGCGTCGAGATCGGCATCACCGGCACCGTCGGATCGATCTGCAGCGGCGAGACGTAGAGCTCGACCTCGGGGCGCACCGCCCGCAGGTAGAGGCGGACGGTGGCGGTGAGCGTCTGGGTGGGGGCGAGCTCGAAGACCACCGGCACCCAGTCGCTCCACTCGCCGACGTTGAGGATCGTCTCGACCTCGCCGATGACGACCTTGGCGACCGGCTCCTCGCTGTCGAAGTAGACGGTGAGCGGCACCTCGGTGTCGGCCGGCTCGCACAGGTAGATGTTCTCCGGGCCGACCAGCGTCCCTTCGGCGCGGTCCTCCCACAGGTCGAGCGGGTAGACCTTGCCGCCGCTACCGACGTCGTCGTAGAAGAGCGCCGAGGTGAAGAAGGAGAACTCGCCGAGCGAGCCGGTCAGATCGGGGGTCCCCATTCCCGACAGCTCGCGGCTGGCGAGGCCGGAGGGGGGGAAGTTGACCGGCATGCGCAGGATCCACGACTCGACGCCGCTCTCCTCGAGCGGCTTCCAGAACGGGTCGCCGCGTCGCAACATCTCGAAGCTGCCGTCGGCGGGCAGCCGGTACTTGCCGAGGCACGGCCCCGGCTCGCCCTGCTCCGACTTGGCGAGCGACGACATCGGGAAGTAGCTCTCCGGGTCGCGGTGCAGGAAGTCGAAGATGCCGTGGCCGCCGGAGTCCATGCCGGTCATGAAGTCGGACCAGGCGATCGGCGACAGCGGCGGGACCGAGGTGCCGAGCGGCGCCGCCGTCCCCTCCCGCTGGAGCCGCTCGAAGGTCGGCATCCGCCCCTCGGCGATCATCCGCTGGGTGACGTTCCAATCCATGCCGTCGATGCCGATGACGACCACCTGGCGGCCGGTCGGCGCCCGGCGCTCGGCGCAGCCGCCGACGGCGACGGCGGCGATCGCGATCGACGTGAGCAAAGCGCGCGGCATCGCCGTCACCCGGCCGCCTTCGCGGTGTCGGCGCCGCGGGCGGGGTCGAAGGCGGTCGCGGCGTCGAAGAGCGGCTTGCCGTCCATGTGCGCCGGCGGCTCGATGCCGAACAGCTCGAGCGCCGTCGGCGCCATGTCCATCAGGTACGGATCGTCGTCGTCGATCGGGTAGTTGCAGAACATCACGCCCGGCACCTGGCGCGGATCGACACAGTGGTCGCCGCTCCACGCCTTGGTGTTGTCCTCGAAGACCGGCCCGGAGACGACGCCGGTGGCGCAGTCCCACGAGGTGCGGTAGCCGTCGTTGAAGCCGAAGAGCAGGTCGGGGGCGTTCGACAGATAGGGGCCGTCGTAGAGCGCGGCGGTGTCGAACAGCTCGTTGATGCCGATCGCGTCGCGCTCGTCGTCGCGCAGGCCGGAGAGCTTCTCGATCAGCTCCCGCTTGAGCGCCTGCGCCTCGTCGCCCGGCTGGACGATCCCTTGCGCTTCGCGCCCCTCGAGGTTGAGGTACATGCCGGCGAGGCCGAGGCTGTAGGCGCGGGTGCGCGACCAGTCGACGTCGGCGAGCCATTCGCTCGAGCCGTCGGCCCCCTCCCGGAGGTGGAGATAGCCGTTGGCGAGCAGCCAGGCGTTGACGTTCACCCCGCGCCGGAAGGAGGCGAAGCCGTGGTCGGAGAGGACGAACAGCAGGTCGCCGCGCCGCAGCTTCTTCATCACCCGCCCGAGCAGCGCGTCGTTGTGCTCGTAGAGCTTCTCGATCGCGTCGGCGTGCTCGCCCGGATCGCGCCCCTCGGCGGCCGGATGCCCCTCCTCGAGGTAGCGCCAGAACATGTGCTGGATGCGGTCGGTGCCGTCGAAGACGCAGACCAGCGACCCCTTCTGCAGCCGGTCGAGGGCGGCGAAGAACATCTCCTCGCGCTCGCGATCGATGTCGTAGCTCTGGCGGAGGAACGTGGCGTCGTCGGTGACGTCCTCGTTGAGCGCCCAGGTGTCCTCGGCGAGGCCGAGGGTGGCGTACGGTCCGACCTTCTTCGCCAGGTAGTTCGAGTAGTACTCGGGGTGGGAGATCGGCATCGCCGGGTTCTCCGGCGCGATGTTCAGCGGGGTGACGTAGAGCGAGACGTGCTCGCCCATCTCGAGCAGCTGCAGGCGCGCCAGCGCCGACACCTTGACCGTCGGCGCCGCCGGGAACTCGAGGCTCACCCAGTCGGAGAGCTCGCCCGGCGTGAGCTCGATCGCCTCGCCGCCGAGGTCGACGGTCGCCGTCCCGGCGTCGCGGTCGAGGGTGATCTCGAGCGGCAGCGCGAGCGGCGGCTCACCGTCGACGAAGGCGTTCTCCGGGCCCTCGAGGGCGCTGGTGTAGCGATCGCCGCCACCGTCGAGGGCGACTCGCACCCCCCCCTCCTTGAACGCCTCCCCCGCCGGTCGGGTGGTGAACAGCAGGAACGTCCCCTGGGTGCCGAGCAGATCGGGGATCGCCATCGCGCCCAGCTGGGCGCCGTAGAAGCGGTCGGGCGGAAAGGTGATCGGCACCCGCAGCACGGTGCTCCAGATGTAGTGCTCGCCGAGGATCGTCCAGTACGGCTTCGCCTTGCGCAGCAGCCGGATCTGCGCCTTGTCGACCGGAAAGCGGTAGCGGCCGATGCGCAGCTTGCTCAGCAGGGAAGCGCCGCGACGGGGGGTGGTCTCGATCGAGGTCGAGGAGAGCAGCGGCAGGTAGGTGCGGCGGTCGCGGCTGAGGAAGTCGAAGATGTTGTGCTTGGCCGGCTCGACCCCGGTGGCGAACGACGACCAGGCGACCGGCGAGATCGACGGGTAGGTGGAGTGCAGCCGGTGGTAGCAGCCGAGCTCGGAGAGCTTCCGGAAGTTCGGCAGCTTGCCCTCCGCCATCCACCGCTCGGTGAGCCTCGGATCCTGCCCGGCGAGGCCGAGGAAGATGAGGCGCCGGACGCGGGCGCGTGGTTTCGCCGGCCGCCGGATGAGCCGCCAGACCATGCGGAACGGCCAGGTGAGGACCGCCAGCATGGCGATGACGACGGTGAAGAAGACGACGCCGATCGAGGTCGCCATCGCGAAGCCGGCACCGGGGCCGATGTAGGCGGCCGCCGGCCCCGCGGTCAGGGCGAGGAGGGCGAGGATCGCGAGCGCGCGAGCAGCGGAGGCGCGGAGCCCTCGCCTTCGCACAGGTAGACCTCGGACGTCTCGAACAGCGACTTTCATGGCAGATGATCTCGTGGCGATCGGGCCGCCGGCGCGCTCGCGGCGCCCCGGGGGTGGTGCCTCGATGCGGCGCATATTATCCTAACGCCGGCCGGCGCGGCGGACGTCGCGGCGCCGGCGATCCCCCGACAATCGAGCGGTTCCGAGAGATCAGATCCATGCCTGGAAGGCTATCGAGATGGTTGCGCCGACGGCTCTACGGCGAGCCGATCATCGTGGTGTCGGGGCTCCCCCGCTCGGGCACCTCGATGGCGATGAAGATGCTCGAGGCGGGCGGAGTGGCGCCGGTGACCGACGGCAACCGGGCGGCCGACGAGGACAACCCGAAGGGGTACTACGAGGACGATCGCGTGCTCGACCTCGCCAAGGAGGTCGACAAGCGGTGGCTGCGGGGCACGCGCGGCAAGGCGGTGAAGATCATCTCCTATCTGCTGCGCCACCTGCCGGCCGACAACAACTACAAGGTCGTCTTCATGCGGCGGGAGATCTCCGAGGTG
>JBPEXA010000643.1:0-3614 GCA_052032135.1 Thermoanaerobaculia bacterium
CCCTTTCTGAGGAGCTCCGTCATGAAGCGATTGACGAACGCCTGGATGTTCGGCCTGTGCATCGCGCTGCTGACCGTCCCGCTACCGGCACAGGAGACAGAGACCGAGGAGCCGAGCGAAGAGGCCGCCGAAGAGGAGCCGCAGCTCGACGAGGGCTTCTCGGAAGAGATCGTCGTCACCGGAACCCGCAAGGCGGGGCTCGAGCCGACGGAGACGCTGTCGCCGGTCGACGTCGTCGGCGCCGAGATGCTCGTCGAGCAGGCGAGCTTCGACCTCACCGACGGCATGAGCCGGATCGCGCCGTCGTTCAACACCCAGCGCTTCCCGATCGCCGACGGCACAGCGTTCATCCGCCCGGTGACGCTGCGCAACCTGTCGCCCGATCACACCCTGGTGCTGGTCAACGGCACGCGGCGGCACCGCTCGGCGCTCGTCAACCTGCAGCTGGCGCCGCTCGGCACCGTCAACCAGGGCTCGCAGGCGGTCGACTTCTCCACCTTGCCGTCGTCCGCCATCGAGCGCATCGAGGTGCTGCGCGACGGCGCCTCCGCTCAATACGGCTCGGACGCCATCGCCGGCGTCGTCAACGTCATCCTCAAGGACAACGCCGAGGGCGCCTCGTTCTCGGTGCAGTCGGGTGAGTACTTCGAGGGCGACGGCGCGCGCACGACCTGGAACGGAAACGCCGGCTTCAGCCTCGGCGGCGACGGCTTCCTCTCGGCGTCGTTCGAGCACTCGACCTCGGAGACGACGTCGCGCGGTGTCGCTCGCCCCGACGCCGCCTTCGTCGCCACCGTCGTCGGTCCCGAGAACACGCCGCTCGGTGGCCTCGGCCAGCGCTGGGGCGACCCGGACGTCGAGATCTCCAAGCTGTTCGTCAACCTCGGCAAGGAGGTCGGCGATTCGAGCGAGTTCTACTCGCACGTCAGCTGGGCGGAGAACGAGACGATCTCCGACTTCTTCTATCGCGGCCCGGTGCTCGACCCGCAGTTCATGTTCAACGCCCGCACCACCCTGCAGCAGGACGCCGACGGCGACTTCCTCCCCGATCCGGCGCCACAGGGCCTGATCGACAGCATCGTGGCGATGGGTCTCGACCCGGCCGACTATCTCGTCGCCGATCCGTCGAGCCCGTCCGGCTTCGTGCTGCGCAACCCGGCGTTCGCCTTCTTCCCCGGCGGCTACAACCCGAACTTCGGCGCCGACATCAGCGACCTCGCCTGGGTGCTCGGCGCCCGCGGCGTCACCGCCGGCGGTCTCTCCTGGGACGCCCGCGGCCGGATCGCCGAGAACGAGGTCGAATACGTTCTCTCGGAGACGATCAATCCGAGCCTCGGCGGACTGTCCCCGACCTCCTTCAACCCGGGCACGCTGACGCAGGAAGAGACGAGCTTCAACATCGATTTCGTCAAGCCGTTCGACACCGACGCCTTCGCCTCGCCGGTCAACGTCGCCTTCGGCCTCGAGTTCCGAGACGAGACGTACAAGATCGGCGCCGGCGATCCGGCGTCGATCGATGCCGGGCCGACGGCGGCGATCTTCGGCGTCGGCTCCGACGGCTTCCAGGGCTTCCCGCGCGAATCTGCGGGGAGCTTCGGCTCGGAGAGCGTCGCCGGCTACATCGACATCGAGGCCGACCTCACCGATCGCTTCTCGGGCGGCGTAGCGGTGCGCTTCGAGGATTACGACGTCTTCGGCTCGACCTTCGACTGGAAGCTCTCCGGCCGCCTCGAGGTCAACGACCGCTTCGCCCTGCGCGGCACCGCCAACACCGGCTTCCGCGCTCCGACGCCGGGGCAGGTCAACACCCTCAACGTCACCACCAGCGCCGACGCCAGCGGCAACCTCATCCCGAGCGGCGTCTACCCGGTCGACAACCCGGTGGCGATCGCCCTCGGCTCGCGCCCGCTGACGCCGGAGGAATCGACCAGCTTCACCATCGGCTTCGTGGCGAGGCCGACACCGACCACCCGGCTCACCTTCGACTACTACGACATCTCGATCGAAGACCGCCTGGCGCTCCAGAACAACACGATCTCCGCCGCCGACATCCCGCTGTTGGTCGCCGCCGGGGTGCCGAACGCAGAGCTGCTCGTCAACTCGATCGCCAACTTCTTCTCCAACGCGTTCGACTCCGACATCACCGGCTTCGATCTCGCCCTGGTGAAGGACTACGCGGTGGCGGACGGGCTGCTCACGCTCGACATCCGCTACAACCGCAACGAGCAGGAAGTGTCGAACGTGCCGCCGGGGACGATCAACGTCTCGCGCGTCTTCGATCTCGAGAACCAGGTGCCGGAGGATCGCGCCAACGTGACGCTGAGCTTCGACAGCGGAGGCCTGTTCGGCGGCTACGTTCGCGCCAACCACTACGGCAGCTGGCAGTCGACCGGCGGCCTCTTCAGCCCCGGCGACGCCAGCGACGCGGCCTCCTACGGCGCCGAGACCCTGGTCGATCTCGAGGCCAAGTTCCGCTTCGGGGGTGGCTACGAGTTCGCCATCGGTGGGGAGAACGTCTTCGACACCCTCCCCGACATGGAGCAGGATGGAGTGCTCCAGTTCCTCGGCGTCACCAGCTCGCTGACCTCGCCGTTCGGCTTCAACGGCGGCTTCTGGTACGCGCGGTTCTCGATCGACTTCTGATCGGCCGGTGCCGGCTGGCCAGTGCCAGCTGGTCAGTACCGGCTGGCCAGTGCGGGCTGGCCAGTGCCGGCTGGTCAGTGCCGGCTGGTCAGTGCCGGCTGGCCGGTGCCGGTTGGCCGGTGCTGGTTGGCCTGTGTGGATCGGCCGATCGGGATCGGCCGACGCGGCGAGCGGCCCGCGGCCGGTGAGCCGGTCGTGAGCCCGCCCCGCTCCTAGGGAGCGGCGAAGAGCGGCTCCGGCGGCTCGCCCTGACGGATCCGCCACGCCCTCCTCAGACCGAGGCCGGCCACCACCTGCGGCTCGCGGTCTCCCGGCCACAGGATCTCGACCCTCTCGATCGCCGTCGCGTCGCCGAGCCCGAGCTCCTGGCGCAGGCTGGCGGAGCCGAAACTGCCGCCGGTGCCCACCAGGGCCTGCCAGTGGCGCTCCCCTTCGGGTGTCTGCGCGACGACGCGGACCCGAGCACCGATGGCGTCGCGGTTGGCCTCGGTGCCCTGAAGCAGCAGCGTCACCCACGCGTGGTCGTTGCCCGGGTTCTCGAACAGCGCGTTGAAGGCGACGTCGGCGACGAAGGCGCCGCCGAGAACGGCGTAGACGTCCTGGTCTCCGTCGTCGTCGATGTCGCCGAAGGCGATGCCGTGCCCCTTCTGCAGGTGGGCGAATCCGCCGCTCACCGAGATCCTCCGGAAGCTCCCGTCCGCGAACCCGCGGTACATCCGATTGGGCACCAGGGTGGCGAGGTTCGGCTCGCCGGTGCCGACGTAGACGTCGAGCCACCCGTCGTTGTCGAGGTCGCCGTAGTTGGCGCCCATCGCGAGCATCCCCTCGTCGAGGCCGGCGGCGGCGGTCGCGTCCTCGAAGGTGCCGTCTCCGCGGTTGCGGTAGAGGCGCGGCGTCTCGAGGTCGGTCTCCACCCCGCCGTACTCGGCGACGACTTTGCCGAGCGAGTCCGCCGAGAAGCCGGGGAAGGG
>JBPEXA010000644.1:0-1572 GCA_052032135.1 Thermoanaerobaculia bacterium
GGCGAGATCGCGCTGCGGGTGATCCACGCCTGCCGCGAGCTCGGCATCGCCACCGTCGCCGTGCACAGCACCGCCGACCGCGACAGCCTGCACGTCACCTACGCCGACGACGACATCTGCATCGGCCCGCCGCCGTCGTCGGCGAGCTATCTCGACGTCACCTCCGTGCTCGCCGCCGCCGAGGTGAGCGGCGCCGAAGCGATCCACCCCGGCTACGGCTTCCTCGCCGAGAACGCCGACTTCGCCCAGATGGTCGGCGAGTGCAAGCTGACGTGGATCGGACCACGGCCGGAGAGCATCCGGCGGATGGGCGACAAGTCGGAGGCGCGCCGCACCGCGGCGGCCGCGGGGGTGCCGGTGCTGCCGGGGAGCACCGATGATCTGGCGACCGCCGCCGCTGCACGGGAGCTCGCCGCCGAGTTGGGGTACCCGGTCATCCTCAAGGCGTCGGCCGGTGGCGGCGGGCGCGGGATGCGGATCGCCCGCACCGACGAGGAGGTCGAAGATCTCTTCGAGACGGCGAGCGAGGAGGCGGAACGGGCGTTCGGCGACGGCTCGATCTACATGGAGAAGTACCTGGTCGAGCCGCGGCACATCGAGTTCCAGGTGCTTGCCGACCAGTACGGCCGGGTGATCCACCTCGGCGAGCGGGAGTGCTCGATCCAGCGCCGCCATCAGAAGCTGATCGAAGAGGCGCCGTCGCCGGCGCTCACCCCCGAGCTGCGCGAGGAGATGGGGCGGGCGGCGGTGCTGCTGGCCGAGAACGTCGGTTACCAGAACGCCGGCACCGTGGAGTTCCTGCTCGACCAGGACGGCAGCTTCTACTTCATGGAGATGAACACCCGCATCCAGGTCGAGCATCCGGTGACCGAGCTGGTGACCGGCGTCGACCTCGTCAAGCAGCAGATTCGCATCGCCGCCGGCGAGCGACTCGACATCGAGAGCGGGCAGCCACCGAGGGGGCATGCGATCGAGTGCCGCATCAACGCCGAGCACCCCGAGAAGTTCACCCCGTCGCCCGGCCGCATCACCACCTTTCATCCGCCGGGCGGCCCGGGAGTGAGGGTCGACACCCACGTCTACGAGCACTACCTGGTGCCGCCCTACTACGACTCGATGATCGCCAAGCTGATCGCCTACGGCGAGGACCGTTCGGAGGCGATCGCCCGCATGCAGCGCGCGCTCGGCTTCTTCGTCGTCGAGGGGATCTCGACCACGATCCCCCTCCATCAGCGCATTCTCGACGATCCGGCGTTTCGCGCCGGGCGGCTGTCGACCCGCTTCATGGAGCGCTTCCTCGCGCAGGGCAAGGAGGCGTGAGGGGCGGGCGCTGGTCGTCGATCCCCCGCCTCTACGCGATCGTCGACGCCGACGCGATCGCGGCGCGCGGCGGCGAGCCGTCGCGAGCGGCCGAGCGACTGGCGGCTGCCGGCGTGGGGTGGATCCAGCTGCGGGCCAAGGCGATGGCGGACGACCGGCGGTGGGCGATCGCGTCCGCCGCTGTCGACGCCGTCGCCCGGCACGGCGCCAGTCTGTGGATCAACGATCGCCCCGATCTCGCCTTCGCCGTCG
>JBPEXA010000645.1:0-2683 GCA_052032135.1 Thermoanaerobaculia bacterium
TGCTGGTCGCCACCCAGAGCGGCTACTGGGGCCACTGGCCGGGGTGGCAGAAGCTGAGGCTGCTCGCCTTCTGGACCGTGGTGATCCCGCTGACGACGGCGCTCTGCGGCTACTTTCCCGCCCGCCGGCTCGGCGTCGGCGAGGACCAGCCGGCCGGCGTCGCCCGCCAGTGGGCGCGGTGGGGGCGCCATCGCGACTACCTGCTGCGCGACGCCCCGGCGGCCTGGCGAGCGGGCTACGATGCGATCCGCATGCCGATCCTGGGGATCGGCTTCGCCGACGACCCCTACGCCCCGCACCGCGCGATGGCGGCGATCCTGTCGCTCTATCGCAACGCCGCCGTCGACCATCGGCAGATCGACCCGCAGGCGGCCGGTCTCGGCGCGGTCGGCCACTTCGGGTTCTTCCGCCCGCGGTTCCGCGACACGCTCTGGCCCCAGGCCTCCGACTGGCTGGCGGCGGCGGTCGACGCCGGCCGGGCGGCCGGAGCATAGGATCGGCGCTCGATGGGGCTGCGCGAGAGCTACGACCGATCGCTCGCTCGGTGGCGTCCGGTCGTGCGCACCGTGCCGGGCGCCGCGGCCGCCACCGACGCGCTCGAACGGCTGGTCAAGCTGCTGGTGCGCGGCTTCTATCGCTTCGCGCTCTTCCCGTTCGGAAAGCTGCGGCGAGCCCCCGACCGCGCCCACGAGGTCGACATCGAGGCGCGCACCGACGCCTTCAACGAGGCCGCCGAGCGCTACTTCGCCGAGTTCCCGGATCCCGACTTCCTGATCGGCAAGCCGTTCACCGAGCCGGAGGGGTTCGCCGACCGCCTCTTTTGCCTCGGGGTGCTGTGCCGCGGCGTGCGGCTCGCCCCCGAGGACGTCGTCCTCGACTTCGGCGCCGGTCCCTGCTGGATGTCGCACTTCGTCCATCGCTTCGGCTGCCGCACCATCTCGGTCGACGTCTCGCCGACCGCGCTCGAGCTCGGCCGCCGGCTGTTCGAGAGCGATCCACGCACCGACTGGACGCTCGAACCGCAGTTCCTCACCTACGACGGCCACACCCTGCCGCTGCCCGACGCCTCGTGCGACAAGATCCTCGTCAACGACGCCTTCCATCACGTCCCCAACCCGCGCGAGATCCTCGCCGAGTTCCATCGCGTCCTGCGGCCCGACGGCATCGTCGGCATGCGCGAACCGGGGCAGGACCACGCCGCGCAGCCGGTGAGCCGGCAGGAGGCGGCGACCGGGGTGCTCGAGAACGACATCGTGATCGAGGAGCTGGCGCGGGTCGCTCGCGACTGCGGCTTCCGCGACGTGACGCTGATCCCGACCGCGCTCGAGGGGTTGGTCGAGATCGACGCCGCGGACCTCAAGCCCTTCCTGCAGGGCAAGGGGTTCGTCTACTACTGGACCAATCTCGGCAACGCGCTGCAGAACGAGCATTTCGTCTTCCTCCACCGACAGGCGAAGGAGCCGACGACCCGTGCACCGCGTGCGCTGCGCGCGGAGATCTGGACCGCCCGCCGCCACCGCCGGCGGCGGCTGCGCACGGGCGAGCGCGGCTCCTTCGACGTCTGGGTGCGCAACGTCGGCGACACCCGCTGGCTCGGCGCCGACCACCGCGACGGCGGCGGCTGGACCCGGCTCGGCGGTCACCTGGCGGACGGCGGCGGCGGTTCGCTCGACTTCGACTGGCTGCGCGTCGAGCTGCCGCGCGACGTCGACCCCGGCGAGGAGGTGAAGCTCGAGGTGCCGCTGCCGCCGATCGTCGAGCCGGGCGACTACCGGCTGCAGCTGGAGATGGTCGTCGAAGGGCGCTGCTGGTTCTCACCGGCGCCGGACGATATCGAGCTGCGGGTCGAAGGGGCGGCCGTCAACCGAGGATCCGACACGACGTCGCCTTGAAGACCAGGTGCACGGCGCGACCGGCTGCCAGCCCTAGCGCTTCCGGCGTGTCGGCCGTCAACTCGACCAGCAGCGGCGTCTCGTAACCGTCGACCCGCGCCGACGCCAGCACGCCGTCACCGTGCGCGACGAGCGCCTCCACCGTCGCCGGCCAGACGTTGCGCGCCGACAGGCCGCGCGGCGGCTCGGTGGCGATCAGGATGCGGTCGGCCGGCAGCTCGATCAGGGCGCCGGCGGTCTCGCGCGCGTCGCCGGCGACGATCACCTGGTGGCGACCGACACGGAGCTCGCCACGAGCGGTGCCAGGGGTCGCGCGCAGCACGTTGGTGACGCCGCGGGCGGCGGCCAGCGGCATCACCTCGGGGTCGGTCAGCACCTCGATCGCGCTCCCCTGCGCCAGCAGCTCGCCGCGATCGAGCGCCACCACCTCCTGGCACAGCGCCTGGACCTCGAGCGGCTCGTGGGAGACCAGCAGCGCCGGCACGGTGAGCTGCTCGCAGGCGGTCGCCAGCATCGGCAGCAGGCGGCCGCGGCGGGCCTGATCGAGCGACGCCAACGGCTCGTCGAGCAGCAGCAGCCGCGGCGCCGAGCAGAGCGCGCGGCCGAGCGCCAGCCGCTGGCGCTCGCCTCCCGACAGCCGCTCCGGCTCGCGATCGAGCAGCTCGTCGAGCTCCAGCAGCGACGCCACCCGCTCGACCAGCGCCGCCGGGTCGTCGCCCGCCGCCGCCGCGCGGGCCGCGCCGGCGAGCAGGTTGCCGCGCACGTCGAGATGAGGGAAGAGCAACGCCTAC
>JBPEXA010000646.1:0-1795 GCA_052032135.1 Thermoanaerobaculia bacterium
AACGGCAACGTCAACCCGTTCAGCCTCCCGGGCGACTTCCGCGTCAGTTGGACCGGCATGCGGGTCACCCACCACGACCACTCGCAGCATCACCTGCTCGGGGTGGCGCCGACGGTCGCCGCGGCACCGACCATCGCCGGATTGCGCGCCGGCCGCGATGAGGTGCTGGAGCGTGGGCTGGAGGTGCTGCGGGCGGCACTCGCGGCGACGCCGTGAGGAGTCGCGGGCGGTTTGCACCAGCGCCGCTCCCGACGTAGCATCGTCTCCCACCCAGGGGTCGACGAAGGGTTCGGGCCCTGTGCATCGGTGGCTGCCGAACCTCGTCAGGCCCGGAAGGGAGCAGCGATAAGGCATTCCGTCCGAGTGCCGCAGTCAGCCGGAACCCTTCGTCGACCCCTCGGTGCTTCGGCTCCCACCGTCTCGCTGCTCGATGGCCTACCAAGTTCTCGCCCGCAAGTGGCGGCCGCAAGACTTCGATTCGGTGATCGGCCAGGAGCCGGTGGTCACCGCCTTGCGCAATGCGCTGGCGGAGGAGCGGATCGCCGCCGCCTACCTGTTCTCCGGCATCCGCGGCGTCGGCAAGACCAGCGTCGCGCGCATCCTCGCCAAGGCGCTGAACTGCGAGCGCGGCATGGCGGGAGGGCCGTGCAACGACTGTGACGCCTGCCGCGAGTTCGGCTCCGGCGCCAACCTCGACATCCTGGAGATCGACGCCGCCACCCACTCCAAGGTCGAGCAGGTTCGCGAGCTGACCGAGAACCTCAAGTACAAGCCGGTGAGCGGCCGCTACAAGGTGGTGGTGCTCGACGAGGTCCACCGGCTGTCGCGCCAGGCCTTCGACGCCCTGCTGAAGATCGTCGAGGAGCCGCCTCCGCACCTGGTCTTCATCTTCGCCACCACCGAGCTCGAGTCGGTGCCGGCGACCATCCTGTCGCGCTGCCAGGAGTTCAACTTCCAGCGGGTGCCGCACGTCGAGCTGGTCGCCTATCTGCAGCAGCTGGCGGCGGCGGAGTCGATCACCGTCAGCGACAAGGCGCTGCTGCTGATCGCCCGCGCCGGCGAGGGGAGCGTGCGCGACGCGGTGGCGCTCCTCGACCAGCTCGCCACCTACGGCTCCGGCACCATCGACGACGACGACGCGGTGCGCGTTCTCGGCGGCGTCGATGCCGCCCTCCACCACCGGCTGCTCGGCGCCATCCTGAACGGCGACCGCCAAACGGTGGTGGCGGTGGTCGGCGAGCTCGAAGCGCGCGGCCGCGACCCGCGCCACGTCTACGGCGATTTCCTCTCCTACTGCCGTGACGCCCTCCATCTGGCGGTCGGCGGCGACCCCGCCAAGGTCGAGCTCACCGACGACGAGGCGGCGGCGCTGCAGACGCTGGCGACCGACAGCGGCTTCGAGCACCTGCTGCGACTGCTCCACCTGTTACTGGGGAGCGAGGAGGCGGTGCGGCGCAGCGACTCGGCGGCGCTGGCGGTCGAGATCGCCTGGCTGCGCGGCGCCGAGCTGCCGCGCCTCACCGCCCTCGAGGAGCTGCTCGCCGGTAACGACGGCAGTGGTGGTGGCGGCGATGCTCGACCCGCCGCCTCGGAACGCGCCGACCGCACCGTCACCCCGTCGGCCGCCGAGGCCGTCGCCAAGGCCACCGACCGCACCGCCACCCCGCCGCCCGCCGAGGCCGTCGCCAAGGCCACCGACCGCACCGCCACCCGGCCGACCTCCGAGGCCGTCACCGAGGCCATCGACCGCACCGCCACCCGGCCGCCCGCCGAGCCCGTCACCGAGGCCGCCGAC
>JBPEXA010000647.1:0-4299 GCA_052032135.1 Thermoanaerobaculia bacterium
GCCTGGCACTCGATCGCGGCCTGCCCGATGACCAGCGGTTCGCGCGTCGGGTGTTCGCCAGCTTCGTCTGGCTCGCCGCCGAAGGGTCGGCCGCCTTCGCCCAGCCGCTCGCCGAGGCGCAGGACAAGGGGCTGCGATGGACCGGGGAGGCGCTGCTCAAGACGCTCGGCAAGCCGCTCCAGCTCTTCGGCCTCTTCTTCCCCTGGCTCCTGGTGGTGCCGTTCGCCGTGCCGCGCTGGCTGGCGCCGCCACGGGGTACGAGCGAGGACGGCGCGGCGAGGCTGCTGTTCCGCACGTCGCTCGCCTTCCTGGTCGCCGGCACCGCGACGTTCATGTTCGTGCCGGCCGATGAATCCCGCTACTTCCTGCCGCTGACCACCGCGGCCGGCATCGCCTCGGGCCTGGCACTCGATCGCGGCCTGCCCGATGACCAGCGGTTCGCGCGTCGGGTGTTCGCCAGCTTCGTCTGGCTCGCCGCCGCCGCCGGCCTCGCCGTCGCCGCCGGGCTGAGCGACGCCGAGCCGTCGTTCGGCGCCGCCCTGCTGCTCGGGACGGTCGCCGCCGGCGCTGCGTGGGCGGGCGTCGACCTCTGGCGGCAGCGGCGCGGGGCGCTCCTCCCCGCCTTCGCCGCCATGGCGGCGGTGGTGGCAGTGGCGCAGATCGCCGTCATCGAGCCCCACCGCGCCGCGTCGCGCAGCCAGCGGGCGATCGCCGAACGCTTCGCCGCGCTCGTCCCCGACGTCGAGCGGGTGTGGTCGATGCCGGTGCGCAAGGGGTTCCACCACTCGTCATTCGACTTCTACTTCGAGCGCGAGATCGAGACGATCGATCCCGAGCGCGGGCGGCTGCCGGAGGTCGACGACATCGTGGTGCTCTACAGCGACGAGAACCATTACCTCGACGACCCTCTGCCCTTCGCTTATCGCGTGCTCGATCGCCGGCCGAGCCGCCGACAGAAGGAGATCGCGCTCGTCGAGGTGACCGGGCCGGCGACCGGCGGCCTCTAGAATCCGCTCCATGACGGGCGATCGACCGACGGTGCTCGTCGCCGGCATCGGCGAGGTCGGCGGCCACCTGCTCGAGTTTCTGGCGCGCAGCCCGAGGCCGCTGCGCATCGTCGCTGGCGACGTCGCCGGATCGGGCCTCGAGGCGAAGGTGCACAACGCCGCCTGCGGCGCCGCCTTTCACGGCCTGGAACCGCAGCTCGAGGCGGTCGAGATCGATCTCTTCGACGTCGACCGCACCGCAGAGCTGCTGGCCGCGGTGTCGCCGCACGTGGTCGTCAACTGCGCGGTGCTCCAGACCTGGCACGTCATCCGCCGCTTGCCGAAGCCGCTCTACGAGCGGATCAGCGCCGCCGGCCTCGGCGCTTGGCTGCCGGTGCAGCTCCTCTTCGCGCTGCGCATGGCGCAGGCGCTCGAGCGCGCGGGCAGCCACGCCCGCTACGTCAACACCTCGCTCTCCGACCTCACCAACCCGGTGCTCGCCGCGGTCGGCCCGGCGCCGCTGTCGGGGGTCGGCAACGTGGCGCTGATCGCCTCGGCGATCGCGAGGCGGGTGGCGAGCGAGCTGGGGCTGCCGCACGCCGACGTCACCGTCCAGCTGGTCGCCCATCACGTCCACTGGGTCACCTGGCGCGAGGCGGGGTATCGGGAAGGGGCGCCGTTCTTCCTCGAGGTCGTCGTCGGCGGCGAGCGGATGACCGACCGCTGGGACCCGGTCGAGCTGATGAAGGCGTCGATCCTCGACTACGCCGGCGGCACGGCGTTCTCGGCGGTCAGCGCCTCGTCGACCCTCGAGATCGTGCTGGCGCTGCTCTCCGCGGAGGCTCGGTGCACCCACGCGCCGGGACCGAACGGCCTGCCGGGCGGCTACCCGGTGACCGTCGACCGCAGCGGCGTCGAGGTGGTGCTGCCCGACACGATCTCGCTCGACGAGGCGATCGGCCTCAACCGGGTGGCGCAGACCTACGACGGCGTCGAGCGCATCGACGCCGACGGCCGCGTCCACTTCATGCCCTACGCGATCGACATCCTGCGCGAGCAGCTCGGCTTCGATTGCGCGTCGTTCACCCCCGACGAGTGCGAAGCGCGTGCGCGCGAGCAGGTGGCGAGGTTCCAGGAGCTCGAGCGGCGGACCGCCGGCGGCTGACCGCCGACCCGGTGTGGCGACTCAGTGGTGGCCGGCGTGGCCGCCGCCGTCGTAGCCGCGCAGCTCGACGTAGCGCTCGATCTGGTCGGTGGTCAGCAGCTCGGTCTGCTGCAGATGGGCGTCGAGATGGACGGCGCGCAGCCGTCCCTCGAGACGGGCGATCTCGGCCGTCATTGTCGCCAGCGTCGGACCGTCGATCGAGCGGGCGCCGAAGCGCCGGTCGAGCTCGCGCTCGGCGGCCACCAGCTGGCGGCCGAGCTCCTGCGCCTGCCGCTGCATGGCGGCGAAGATCGACTGCGTCTCGCGGCGCTGGACGGCGGTCAGCTCGAGCTCGTCGGCGAGCTCGAGGACGTGGAGCGGACCGGGGTAGCCGTTGAGCTCGGCGGCCATCGCGAACCCCATGCCGCGGCCGGCGAGCAGGTCGTCGATCTGCTGCGCCGACAGCGCCTTGATCTCGCGGTCTTCCTCCCCGGCGTAGGGGGAGTGCGAGCCGCAGCCGCCGCCGGCGAGCAGCGCCACCAGCACGGCGATCGCTCGGCTGCTCCTCACGCGCGCTCCCGGACGCGGCGCGGGATCGGCAACCCCATCCGCTCGATGAGGTGTGGGAACGGCACGCCGTGGAACCAGTGGACGAACGGCTGGCTCCTGCGGTCGACGCTCTCCTCGTAGCAGCGGCGTGCCGACTCCAGGTCGCCGAGCCCGAGGTGGACGACGCCGGTGTAGTAGCCGTCGACGTATTCGGAGCCGGCGCGTCGCTCGAGCTCGGCGAGCAGCTCGCGCGCTTCTTCGTGCTCTCCCGCCTGGCCGACGACGTAGCCGAGCCAGGCGGTAGCGTTGATCGAATCCCCCGCCGTCATGTCGTAGGCGGAGCGCATGTGGGCGACCGCCACCTCGTGACGACCGATGCAGGTCGCGTTGAGAGCGGCGATCACGCGGCAGATGTACGAGGTCGGCTCGAGGGCGACCCCGCTCTCGGCGATCTCGAGGCCGCGCTCGAACGCCTCCGCCATCATGTAGACCAGCGCCGCGCTGCCGTGGTTGTAGTGGGAGCTCGGCTCGAGCTCGAGCGCCCGCGACAGGCCGGCCTCGTAGTCGTCGCGATCGCGCATGACGTGGAGCAGGCCTCGCCACAGGTGGGCGAAGCCGTGGTCGGGGTCGAGCTCGAGAGTCCGCTCGAAGGCGGCCTCCGATCCCTCCCAGTCCCAGGAGAGCAGCTTCAGCACGGCGTCGCAGGCGTGAGCTCGGGGGAGCTCGGGGTCGAGGGCGAGGGCGCGGTCGAGCGCCTCGCGGCCGAGGCGCACCGCCTCGACCGTCGGCAGCACGAAGTAGGTGCCGATCGACCAGTACGCCTCGGCGACGCCGGTCCACGCCTCGGCGTAGCCGGGGTCGATCTCCGCCGCCTTGCGGAAGTGCTCGAGGCTCTGCCGCAGCCCCCCCTCGTTGCGGCGCTCCCAGAAGAAGCGGCCCCGCAGGTAGTGGTCGTAGGCCTCCTCGCTCTCGGTGCCGCGTCGCAGCACGCTCGACGACCGGCGGCCGAGCAGGTCGACCTCGAGCTTGTCGACGATCGCCGCCGCCGTGCGGTCCTGGATCTCGAACAGGTCGTCGAGGTCGCCGTCGAAGCGCTCCGACCACAGCTGGAAGCCGTCGTCGACGGCGACCAGCTGAGCGTTGATGCGCACCCGGTTGCCGGCGCGGCGGACGCTCCCCTCGACCACCGTCGCCACCGCCAGCTCGCGGCCGATGGTCTGGATGTCGAGGTCGCTCCCCTGGTAGCGGAACGACGACGTGCGGGCGGCGACCCGCAGGCCGTCGAGGCGGGCGAGGCCGTTGATCAGCTCGTCGGCGATCCCCTCGCCGAGGTAGTCGCAGTCGTCGCCGGCCGACAGCTCGACGAACGGCAGCACCGCGATCGAGCGTTCGCCTGCGGTCGAGGTCGGCGGTGGAGCGGTCGTCGTCGCGGTGGAGCCGGCGGTCTCCTTCTCGAGCCGCCGCAGCTCGTAGGCGAGATCGGCGGCGCTCGGGTAGCGGTCGACGGCGCGCTTCTCGAGGCAGCGCTCGACGATGCGGCCGAGCTGGCGTGGCAGGCCGGGCCGCGCCTCGGCGAGCGGCGGCGGTTCGTCCTTGAGCACCGAGGAGAGCAGCTCGACC
>JBPEXA010000648.1:0-2953 GCA_052032135.1 Thermoanaerobaculia bacterium
CGATGACCGAGCTGTTGAGGGTGGCGCCGATGCCGGCCGCCGACTGGCTGCGCGAGCGCTTCCGCTCCGAGCCGCTGCTCGAGGCGCTCGTGGTACCGGCGGTGTCGGCGACGTGGCTCGGCCCCCACTCGGCGGGCAGCGCCGCCAACCTGCTCGCCCTGGAGTGCACCGCCGGCGACGAGACGGTGGGTGGGGCACCGGCGCTGGTCGACGCCCTGGAGGCGCTCTGCCGCCGTCGTGGCGTCGAGCTCGCCACCGGCACCGAGGTGGTCGGGATCGTGGTCGAGCGAGGCGCGGTGCGCGGCGTCCGGCTGGCCGACGGTGCCGACACCGCCGCCGCCGCCGTGGTCGGCACCTGCGACCCGAAGCGGGCGGCCGCCCTGCTGCCGCCGTCGGCGCTGCCGGTGACGGTCGGTCGCGAGATCGACAGCTGGCGCATGCGCGGCACGCTGGGCCGGGTGCACCTCGCCCTCGACGCCCCGTTCGAGGTGGCGGGAGAGGTGCCGGCGAGGATCCGCCTCGGCGGCGGCTCGATCGACGCCCTCGAGCGCGCCTTCGACGCCGTCAAGTACCGACGGGCGTCGCCCCGACCGGCGCTCGCCGTTCACCAGCCGAGCGCCGTCGACGGCGGCTTCGCGCCGGAGGGTGGCAGCGTGCTGTCGGTGTCGGTCGCCTACGCTCCGTACGCGCTCGAAGGCGGATGGACGGACGACGCCCGCCGCCGGCTCGTCGACCGGGTCGTCGAGCGGCTGAGCGCGACGTGGCCGGCGGTGCGGTCACACGTCCTGGCGGTCGACGTCGAGTCGCCGGTCGAGCTCGAAGCGCGATACGGCGTGACGGGCGGCCACCCCCACCACGGCGAGCACGCCCTCGACCAGCTGCTCTTCGTCCGCCCGAGCCATCGGCTCGCGCGCTACCGCACGCCGGTCGAAGGGCTCTACCTCGGCGGCAGCGGCAGTCACCCCGGGGGCGGGCTGACGGGGGTCCCCGGCTGGCTGGCCGGTGGAGCGGTGATCGCCGACCGCTGACCGCGGCCGCTCACTCGTCGCCGTGGTCGAAGACGGCGGCCAGCTCGCTCAGCACGCGGCGGCGCACCGCTCCGTCCGGCGGCGTCGCCACCACCTGGCCGACGAGGTAACGGCCGATGGCGGTCTCGGCGCCGCCGAGCCAGAGATGGCCGTCGTCGAGCTCGACGTCGATCGAGTCGCCGATCGGCACTTCGAGCTTGTGACGGAGGGTGACGAGCAGCTCGGCGATCGACGCCGCGATCGACAGCAGCTCGACGTCGGAGCCGCGCTGGACGAGCGGCAGACCGTCTTCGTCGATGACGAAGGCCGCGCGCGCCCCGCCGTGCTCGACGAGACGGCCGACGAGCGACGACAGGCGGTCGTGGAGCCGTCCCCCACCGGCGGGGACGTCGGTGAGCCGGTCGGCATCGCCCGCGATCACCCCGCTCGCGTCCACTCGCTCGCGCACCTCCTCGGCGCGCGGCTCCGCCGCCCGCTGCCCGGAGCCGGTCGCCACCTCGTCGAGGAGGTTCGACGCCGAGTCGCCGTGGGCCGCCAGCGGCCGCTCGGCGTCGCGGCGCCGGCGGGCGCCCATCCTGGCGAGGGTGACCTCGAGCCCGTCGGCGTCAATCCAGGAGATGGACGACGTCATCGTTCTCCTCCGCCGCCAGGCCGATCCGCGGCTCGAGCTCGGCCGCGATGCGGTCGAAGACGGCGGCGACCGACGGCGGGCGGCGACGGCTGAGGAGGCTGACCGGCACGCCGTGGGCGCTGGCGACCAGGAAGGCGGGATCGCGGGGGACGAAGCCCTCGAACACCAGATCGGAGGGGAGGAGATTCCACACCTCCTGCACCGTCTCGAGGGAGATCGCGTCTCTCGATTGCACCATCGTCAGCACCAGCCCGGCGAGCTCGAGCCCGGTCTGATCGTGGATCTCGGCGAGGGTCTCGAGCAGACCCTGAAGGGTGCGGACGGAGAGCGGCTCCGCCTGCATCGGGACGAGCGCGTAGTCGACGGTGCGCAGCACCTTGCGGGTCCGTCCCTGGAGGCCCGAGGCGGTGTCGACGACCACGATGTCGAAGTCGGCGCTCGCCTGGGTCAGCAGGTTCGCCAGCACCGGCTCCGCGATGTCGATCGACGACGGTCGATGCCCCTCGATCCCGCCGACCGGCAGGAAGGACAGCTCCCGGATCTTCGACTGCAGCACGATGTCGTGCAGGGTTTTGGTCCCCTCCGCGTACTCGGTGAGACCGTCGGCGACCTTCAGCTCGCGCTTCAACGACAGCGAGATCGCCCCCTGTGGATCGGCGTCGACGACCAGCACCCGCCATCCGCGCTGCGCGAGGGCGAGGCTGGTGTTGAGGGCGAGCGTCGTCTTGCCGACTCCACCCTTCTGACTGACGACGGCGACCGCCTTCAAGCTTCCCTCCTGACTGCCGATCTCGGACGACCAAGGCGCGGGCCGGTGACGTCCGGGGCGCCGAGCCGGAGGGAGTGTACACGATCGATCGCGGGGTAGACTGGCGCCCCATGCCGCGCCGCGACGACCTCGACTCGATCCTCGTCGTGGGCTCGGGGCCGATCGTCATCGGCCAGGCGTGCGAGTTCGACTACTCGGGAACGCAGGCGTGCCGGGTGCTGCGCCGCGAGGGGTATCGGGTGGTGCTCGTCAACTCGAACCCGGCGACGATCATGACCGACCCGGAGTTCGCCGACGCGACCTACGTCGAGCCGCTGGTCCCGGAGGTCGTCGCGCGCATCCTCGAGCGCGAGCGGCCCGGCGCCCTGCTGCCGACGGTCGGCGGCCAGACCGGCATCAACCTCACCCTGGCGCTCTCCGATGCCGGCGTGCTCGACGAGCTCGGGGTCGAGGTGCTCGGCGCCGACACCGAGGCGCTGCGGCTCGGCGAGGACCGCCAGCTGTTCAAGGCGGCGATGGAGGAGA
>JBPEXA010000649.1:0-6110 GCA_052032135.1 Thermoanaerobaculia bacterium
CGGCCGCTCAGCAGATCGAAGGCGCGGTCGATCTCGGCGTGGCCGCCGACCAGCACGAGGTCGTCGCCCGGCTGCAGCACGGTGTCGGGCCTCGGGTTGGGGTGCGACTCGCTCTCGCGCACCACGGCGAGGACGGTGGCACCGGTGCGGCGGCGGAGGTCGAGGTCGCGCAGCGAGCGGCCGTCGATCGGGCTGCGGCCGGGAATGCGAAAGATGTCGGTGGTCCCCGCCTCGAGCGCCTCGAGCACCGCCTCGGACACCACCTTGCCGCGCGCCGGCGAGCGCAGCATCTGGTAGCCGTCGCCGCGCAGCAGGCGGGTCTGGGCGCGCACCACATTGCGGGGAACGTGGTAGCGCTCGAGCACCAGGGTGAACAGCTCGATGGCGGTCTCGAACTCCTCGGCGACCACCTGGTTGGCCCCCAACTGGCGCAGCGGCTCGATCTCGTTGATGCGGCGGGTGCGGACGACGATCTCGATCACCGGGTTGAGATCGCGGGCGATGCGCACGCCGCGGCGCACCGCCTCGGCGTCGGAGGTCGCGAAGACGACGACGCGGGCGCGCTCGACCCCGGCGTGCTCGAGCACGCCGGAACGGGTCGCGTCGCCGTAGAGCATCGGCTCCCCGTCGCGACGGCGACGCTTGACGAGGTCGGCGCTGAGCTCGACGACCAGATAGGCGATCCCCCCTTCGCGCAGCACCCGGGCGAGGAGCTGCCCCGAGGCGCCGAAACCGACGATGACGACGTGGTCGCGCAGCCCCTCGGTCCGCTCGTCGACGTCTTTCGACGCCACCCGGCCGCGGACGCGGTTCCAGGCGTCGGCGGCCGGCGGTCCCAATCGGAGCAGCATCGGGGTCGCCATCATCGTCAGCACGATGCTGCTCAGCAGCACCTGATAGGCGCCGTCCTCGAGCAAGCCGTGGGCGCGGCCGACCTCCATCAGGACGAACGAGAACTCGCCGACCTGCGCGAGACTGAAGCCGACCAGGAAGCGAGTGCGCACCGGCAGTCCGAGGGCGGCGACGGCACCGCCGGCGATCCAGCTCTTGGCGACCAGCACCGCCGCCGCCAGCCCGAAGATGATCGGCAGGCGGGCGAGCGCGAACTGGAGATCGACCAGCATGCCGATCGAGATGAAGAAGACGCTGGCGAAGAGATCGCGGAAGGGCGCGACGTCGGCGATCGCCTGATGGCCGTAGTCGGTCTCCGACACCAGCAGCCCGGCGACGAAGGCGCCGAGCGCGAGCGAGAAGCCGAAGGCGTGGGTCGCCCAGGCGAGGGCCAGGCAGAGGCCGAGCGACGCCAGCACGAACGACTCGCGCACCCGCGTGCGGGCGATCCGCTCGAAGAGCATCGGCGCCGCCCAGCGGGCCGCGACCACGATGACGGCGACGATCGCCAGGGAGCCGCCGAAGCGCAGCGCCAGGTCGGCCGGCGACGCCCCCGCCTGGCCGGCCAGCACCGGGATCAGCACGATCATCGGCACGATGAGGAAGTCCTGGAAGAGGAGGATGCCGAGCACCACCCGACCGTGCGGGGTGTCGGTCTCGCGGCGATCGCCGTAGAGCTTGAGGACGATCGCGGTGCTCGACAGCGCGACGACGAAGCCGAAGAAGAGCGCCCGGTTCCATGCGAACCCGAGCGCCAGGCTCACCGCCGTCGCCGCCGCCGCGGTGATGCCGGTCTGCATCGAGCCGCCGATCAGGAACAGCCGTCGCAGCTCCCGCAGGCGGTCGATCGACAGCTCGAGGCCGATGACGAAGAGCAGCAGCACGACGCCGATCTCGGCGAAGACCTCGACCTTCTCGGCGGCGGCGATCCAGCCGAAGCCGGACGGGCCGATCAGCACGCCGGTCAGCAGCAGGGCGATCACCGGCGGCATGCGCAGGCGGGCGGCCACCAGCAGCACGGTGACCGCGCTCGCCAGCACGACGACGCTGTCGCGCAGGACCGCATCGAGCTCCATGCGGCGCATTGTAGGCGGTGTCGCGCTCGCCGAGGAGCCGCGACCGCCGGGAGTCGAGGGTGCTCAGCCCGGAGGGGGCCCGGGAGGGGCCGGCGGCAGCTGCGGGCTGCGCACGACCGCACCGGTGGCGTCGGTGCGCACCTCGTAGCGGCGTCCCGACGCGTCGAGCTCGACCCGCCACCCCGGCACCATCATCGCCATGCACGACTCGGCCGGCCCGCCGAGGCCGAGGCAGCCGTCGCTCCACTCGCGACGCTCGCTGGAGACCACGGCGACCGCTTCGATGCTCACGCCGAGACGCTCGGCCAACCAACCACGGGCGGCGGCCACCGCCTCGGCCGCCTCGTCGCTTGCCGCCGGCGGCGCCGGCGGCGAAGGGGCGGCGCAGGCGGCGAGCATCACCAGGAGGAGGGCCGATGGCTGCAGCGCCGGTCGTCGGAAGCCTCGGCGGAACCGATCCACGGGCGCGATTCTACCGCCGCCCCGAGGCCGACCGCGTTGCTCGGACCGGCTCCGACGCCTGCGACCCTTCCCGCCGATCGGGAAGACCGCGTAGTCTCGGCGGCGGACCGCCGCCCCGCCTCCGACCGTGACGCACGATCGACCGCCGCCGCACGACACCGCCTCCGAGGCTCCTCGGCGCGGGGTGGACGTCCTGCGCGATCCACTGCGCAACAAGGGGACCGCCTTCTCGGAGGCCGAGCGGGACGCCCTCGGTCTCCACGGCCTGCTGCCGCCGGCGGTGGCGAGCGAGGCGGCGCAGGTGTCGCGAATCCTCGAGAACTTCGCCCGCAAGCCGAGCGATCTCGAGCGCTACATCTATTTGACGACGCTTGCCGATCGCAACGAGACCCTCTTCTATCGCGTGGTGATCGACCACATCGAGACGATGATGCCGATCATCTACACCCCGACGGTGGGGGAGGCGTGCCAGCGCTACGGCCACATCTTCCAGCGCCCGCGCGGGCTCTTCCTGTCGCGGAAGTTCCGCGGCCGCATGGCGGAGGTGCTCGGCAACTGGCCGCGGCGGGAGGTCGAGGTGATCGTGGTGACCGACGGCGAGCGGATCCTCGGGCTCGGCGATCTCGGCGCTCACGGGATGGGGATCCCGGTCGGCAAGCTGTCGCTCTACACGGCGTGCGCCGGCATCGACCCGTGGCGAACGCTGCCGATCATGCTCGACGCCGGCACCGACAACGTCGAGCTGCGCGACGATCCGCTCTACATCGGTGATCGCCTCCCGCGGCTGCGGGGAGCAGCCTACGACGCGCTGCTCGACGAGTTCGTGACTGCGGTCGCCGATCGCTTCCCCGGAGTCCTGCTGCAGTTCGAGGACTTCGCGACCGCCAACGCCTTCGCGCTGCTCGACCGCTACCGCGAGCGCCTCTGCTGCTTCAACGACGACATCCAGGGGACGGCGGCGGTCGCCGTCGCCGGCCTGCTGGCCGCCGGCCGGATCACCGGGCGACCGCTCACCGAGCAGACCCTGTTGTTCGTCGGCGCCGGGCAGGCGGCGGTCGGCATCGCCGACCTCTTCACCGCCGCGCTGGTCGCCGCCGGGATCGACGAGCCGACCGCCCGTCGCCGCAGTTGGCTGATCGACTCCCGGGGCCTGGTGACCGCCGCGCGCGAGTCGCTGCCGCCGCACAAGCGCCGCTACGCTCACCAGCCGCCCGGCGCGGAGCCGGCGGTCGCCGACCTCGATCTGGTGACGGCCATCGACCGGCTCGAGCCGACGGCGCTGATCGGCGTCTCCGGCCAGCCCGGCGCCTTCAGCGAGGCGGCGCTCGCGGCGATGGCCGCTCACCACCCGCGGCCGATCGTCTTCGCCCTCTCCAACCCCACCTCGCGGTCCGAGACCGACGCCGCGACCGCCTATCGAGCGACCGGAGGGCGGGCGATCTTTGCCAGCGGCAGCCCGTTCGCTCCGGTCGAGGTCGGTGGTCGCACACTGGTCCCCGGGCAGGGCAACAACGCCTACGTCTTCCCCGGTGTCGGCCTCGGCGTCGTCGCCAGCGGTGCCCGGCGGGTCACCGACGAGATGTTCCTCGCCGCCGCCGAGGCGCTCGCCGACGAGGTCTCGGACGACGACCTCGAGCGCGGGAGCCTCTATCCGTCGTTGCGGCGCATTCGCGAGGTGTCGGCGGCGATCGCCGTGCGGGTCGCGGAGGTTGCCTGGCGGCGCCGGCTGACGGCCTCGCCGCGGCCCTCCGATCCCCACCGGCTGGTCGCCTCCCGCATGTACGACCCGGCGTACGACGCCGGGGCCGAGCAGGCCCCGGCCGACGGCCCCGGCTGATCCACGCCTTACACCCCCAGCGGCAGATCTTGCCGCCTCCGGAGGTCGGAACGTCACCTCCCGGCCAGAAGAGGTCCGTGCGAGGAGTGCACCGACCCCTCACTCCGCTGGCATGCGCCCTGCAACGGAGGTGAGGCGTGATGAGCACCGCGACCGCGACCTCCACCCGCTCACGGACCGAGCCCCGAACCCGACGGCCGGACGTCACGGCGATGCCGGCACCGCGATTCGGACGCGCCGGCGTCGCCCCGTGGGTCGAGGGCCTCACCCGCACCCTCGACTCGCGCTACCGCGTGCCGGTGATCGGCTACCGGTTCGGCATCGATGGCCTCATCGGGCTCGTGCCCGTGGTCGGCGATCTGCTCTCCGCCGCCTACGGCGCGCTGCTGGTGATCGAGGCGTGGCGGCTGCGGGTGCCGAGCGCGGTGGTCGCCAAGATGGTCGGTCACCTCGCCGCCGACGCCGCCCTCGGCTCGGTGCCGCTGGTCGGTGACGCCATCGACTTCCTCTACAAACCGAACGAACGCAACCTCCGGCTGCTGCGGGCGGCGACCGGACTCCAGGAGACCTCCGATGCACCTTCGAAGCGAGCTGCAGGACCACGAGAAGTGTGATCACGACCGCTGCCACTGCGTGCCGCGCGCCGGCACCGCGGTGGTGGTCGACCGCTCGGTCTACTGCGGCCCCGGCTGCGCGCAGGGGAAGGGGTGCAGCCACCTCCACTGCCGCTGCGGCCAGCTCGTCAACTGACCCGGCCGCGGAGCGCCCCCCGGAGGCGTTGGCGTAGACTGCCGCCGTGCTGGGGGTCGAGCATCGCGATGCCGTCACCGTGCTGCGGATGGAGCACGGCAAGGCCAACGCTCTCGATCTCGAACTGCTCGATGGTCTCTCGTCGGCGCTCGACATGGCGGCGCGCAGCGATGCCGTCGCGGTGGTGCTGACCGGACGGGGGTCCATCTTCTCGGCCGGCGTCGACCTCTTCCGCCTGCTCGACGGCGGCGAGGCGTACATCGCCCGCTTCCTGCCGCTGCTCGGCTCCGCCCTCGAGCAGCTGCTGCGCTCCCCGCTGCCGGTGGTGGCGGCGGTCAACGGCCACGCGATCGCCGGCGGCTGCGTCGTCGCCTGCGCCTGCGACCGGCGGGTGATGAACCGCGACGCCGGCAAGGTGGGCGTGCCGGAGCTGCGCGTCGGCGTGCCGTTTCCCGCCGCCGCGCTCGAGCTGGTGCGAGCGGCGGTGCCCCGCCGCTATCTGCAGGAGGTGATCACCCTCGGCCGCACCTACGACGCCGAAGCGGCCCTCGAGCGCGGCCTGGTCGACGAGCTCCAACCCGCCGACGAGGTGGAGGAGCGGGCGGTCGCTGTCGCCGTCGAGCTGGCGTCGGTCGGGCGCGAGACCTTCGCCCTCACCAAGCAGCAGCTGCGCGCCCCGCTGCTCGCCAGCATCGAGCGCACCGCCGGCGCCTTCGGTGGCGAGGTCCGCCGCCGCTGGCTCGACCCGGAGAGCCACGCGACGATCCGCGCCTACCTCGACGCCACCCTCGGCAAGGGCGGCTAACCTCCAGCCTCGCCGCTGATCAACGCTCGAGGACCACGGTCCAACGAGCGAGCCGTCCGCGCTCCGGGTCGTCGGGGTCGACCGCGGCGAGATCGGCGTGCAGCGCGGCGAGCTCCTCGGCGTCGAACCCCTCGGTGACGAAGTCGCTCTCGAAGTTGGGATCGCCGCGGAAGTTCATCTCGGTGGCGAGCCGCCGGAACTTCGGATGGCGGAACTCGAAGTGGACGTGGTTCGGTCGCACCACGCCCATCGCGCGGTAGTGACCCGGCACGATGGTCTCGAAGCGGAA
>JBPEXA010000065.1:0-2699 GCA_052032135.1 Thermoanaerobaculia bacterium
ACCCCTGAGCCACGTGGGCGAAAACTGCCGAGACCCCTCCTCTGGCGACCAGAAGGAGGATCGACCGGCGAAACCCGCCGATTATAGGGTGGTCTGCTGGCGCTGTAAACCCCCGCGGAACTCGCGGAAGTCTGGCCTCGCAAGGGTGTCACGCGGGCGGGGCGGCGTCAACCGCCGGCGGCCGACGAACCGGGGGCCGAAGAACCGGGGGCCAGAGACCCGGCGCCCAGAGCTCGCCGCAGCGACCCCTGCAGCACGGGGCTCTCCCAGTAGGCCGAGTGGCTCAGCAGCGGCGCCCCCAGCCAGCGGAGGCGGCGGTTGGCCACCCGCCGCTCGCCGGCGTCGAACCGTCGCAGCGCTCCCGAGATCGGATCCGACCACGCCCACAGGTTGGTCCACCCCGCCTCCAGGCCGGCGGCGATCGCGCTCGGCGACGCCCTGCGCTCGCGATCGTGATCGACGAACCAGAACTTGTCGAGCGGCGAGCCGAGGGTGTGGAGCGACCTCACCTCGGCCGCCGCTGCGGGTCGCGACAGCCAGTCGTAGACCAGCACCGTGCCGAGACTGTGGGCGAGCAGGTGGACCTCCCCGACCCCCTCCGTCCGCAGCTCCCCCACCGCGGCGTCGATCGCCTCGAGGTAGCGGTCGCGCTCGTTGCGCGAGGCGAGATGGTAGTTGGAGATGTCGAGCAGCACGTCGAGGATCGGCACGAAGAGGCGGACGAGGACGAGGTAGATCGCGTAGACGATCGCCAGCGTCACCAGCGTGACGCCGAGGCCGTGCTCGAGATCGCCGGCGAACGACTTCGCGATCAGGGCGTAGGGGATGACGATCAGCATCTCGCAGAAGAAGAGCAGCGCCAGCGCCGCGGCGACCAGCGCCGGCAGCCAGAGCAGCGCCCGCAGCCGCACGATCCACCCCCGCTCGGTGAGCAGGATCGACCCGACGTTGACGAACGCCTTCAGCAGCTGCAGATAGCTGTGCACCGGCAGCACCAGGATCATCCAGGTGAAGCGATGGAGCCACCGCGCGAGCCACCCCAGCCGGACCTTGCCGAGCAGCGAGCCGACGGAGCGCGGCACCGCGCAGATCGCCATCCCCAGCAGGTTGATCGGCACCGCCGCGAGGGCGAGGATCGCCAGCACGACGAGCGCCAGGCAGACCAACGGCACGAGGACCGGTCGCACCACGATGGCGACCGCGTCGCCGAGCCAGACGAGCGACCGCCGCCACCCGTCGCCGCTGTCGAGCCGGCGGCGCCGCGCCACCACGAACCAGGTGGAGTGCAACAACAGCGCCAGCAGCGAGAGGCTGTAGACGTTGGCTTTCCACGCCTCCGGCGGCGTCCAGACGAGGCCGGCGACGCACGCCAGGTAGAGCAGCTCCGGCGCGACGCCCCAGCGCGTCGACGACGGATCGGGTCGCACCGCCCCCCGCAGCCCGTCCCACACCGCGTGGGCGAACTCCGCCACCACACCGAGGACACCGCGCACCCACGGCGGGTTGTCGGGGTGGCTCGACGACGCCCAGTGCGCCTCGCGCACCGTCACCGGGCGGCCGTCGACGGTCACCGAGCGATGCTCGAGGCCGCTCTCACCGTCGCCCGCCCCATCGGCGGGCGGCGCGTCGGCCACCAGCCGGGCGACCTTCGCCGCCACCGACCCGGCCGCCTGGTTGCCGATGCCGCGCACGACCACCAGCGCCGCGCGATCCGACCCAGCGTCCGGCATGCCGTGAGTGTAGTCGGGGCGGCCCCCGCCGTGCGGAGAGCGGGCGGCGACATCGGTTAGGGTCGGCCGACCCGAGGACGCCGACCGATGCCACCGCCGACCGATCGACGATCGACGATCATCCGAGCCGTCGCCACACTGCTCACCGAGTGGGGCGCCGGCGACGTCGAGGAGCTCGAGCGCCAGATCGAGGCGGCGCTGGACGCCGAGGACGAGGCCGGGCTCGAGCGCTTGTGGCACCGCGTCGAGACCACCGGCCGCAGCTGGGGCTACAACCCGCCCGACCCCGTGGCGCGAGAGCTCTCGCGCTTCGTCCACCGCCGGATGGACGTCGACGGCTCCCTGCTGACCGACGACGGCGGCCTCGCCGTCGCCCGCGAGCGCCCGGTCGTCTTCCTCGGCAACCACCTCTCGTTCATCGATGCCAACAGCGTCGACTACCTGCTGGCGCGCGACGGCTGGGCCGACATTGCCGACCAGCTCACCGTGCTGACCGGCCCCAAGGTGTTCGACCAGCCGCTGCGGCGGCTCGGCAGCCTGGCGTTCGGCACCATCAAGATGCCGCAGAGCCCCAGCCGCGCCTCTGGAGCGGCGGTGCTCCCGCGGCGCGAGACGCTGCGGCTGGCCAGAGCGACGCTCGACACCGCCCGCGAGCGTCGCCGCGCCGGCGATCATCTGCTGATCTTCAGCGAAGGGACCCGCAGCCGCAGCGGCGCCATGGAGCGGGTGCTGCCGGCGGTCGCCCGCTACCTCGCGGAGCCGCCGGCGACCGTCGTCCCCTTCGGGCTGTGGGGCACCGAGAAGGTGGTCCCGCTGGACGACGAGCGCGCCCACCCGCACCCGGTCTGCGTCCGGTTCGGGCGAGCGATCCGCGCCGCCGAGCTGTTCGAGCGCGCCGGCCGCAACCGCGCCGCCATCGCCGACGCCATCGGCTTCCTCACCGCCGAGCTCCTGCCCGCGGCCTACCGG
>JBPEXA010000650.1:0-4281 GCA_052032135.1 Thermoanaerobaculia bacterium
GCCTGGTTCGCGCCCTCGACGACGGCCGCCCAGAGGCCCTCGAGCGGGCGCGACAGGCCGCTGCCGAACAGCCCGTCGATCAGCAGCTCGCAGTCGCTGAGGGGCTCGACGTCGTCGACCGTCCGCCAGATCCGCATCGCCACCCCCTGACGGCGGCAGATGTCGAGCTGGACCGCGGCGTCGCCCTGCGCCTCGTCACCCCCGACCAGCACCGCGTCGACGGCGAAACCTCGGCGGTCGAGGTGGCGGGCGACGGCGAGCGCGTCGCCACCGTTGTTGCCCGGCCCGCACAGCAGCGTCACCCGCTCGGCGTCGGGGAACGAGGCGATGACCGCCTCGACGACGCCGATCGCCGCGTTCTCCATCAACAGCAGGCTCGGCACGCCGAACCGCTCGGTCGCGAGGCGGTCGAGCTCGCGGCTCCCCGCGACCGTCAGCAGCTTCACGTCGCCGCCACCCTTCCCCACGATCGCAGCAGGGCGGCAGTGCGGGGAGCGGCGGAAGGATCGGCCTCGAGATGTCGAGCCAGCCGCTCGAGATCGGCGGCGGTGTCGACGTCGTGGCCGACGGCGAGCCGATCGACGGCGAGCCCGAGGGCGTCGGCTCGGGCGACGGTGGCGGCGAGCGTCTCGGCGCTGCTCCACGGCACCCCCTCGAAGAGATCGGGATCGAGGCGGTCACCGCGCACCGCGAGCAGGTAGTAGCCGCCGTCGGCGGCCGGCCCGAGCACCAGGTCGGCGCCGGCCTCGATCTTCGCGACGGCCTCGAGGGGGCGCTCGACCGGCATCTCGGGATGGTCGCTGCCGACCGCGATGACGATCGGGTGGTCGTCGGCGAGGTGCCGGAGGCCGCGATAGAGGCGCTCTCCCAGCGTCGCCCCCTCTTGCGCGAACGCCCGATGGCCGGTCGGCGGCAGCGGCTCGCCGGCCTCGACCGCCCAGGCGATCGCCAGCGGCAGACCCCCCGCCTCGAGCCGCGCGAGCATGTCGTCGAGGAAGGCCTGGTGAAGGGCGGCCGCCTGTCGTGCGGTGAGTGCGCCGATCAGCCGCGTCTTGACCCGGCCGGGGGTCGCAGGCTTGGTGAAGAGGGCGACACAGGCCGCGGCCGTCATGGAGCGATGCTACCCCGCCGGTCAGCGGGGCGGCGACAGCGGCCCCGCTCCCCTGCTACAATCGCGGAGCACTCTCCTTCGACAAGCAGGCCTGCGAAAACCAGGCGTCCGGCATTGCGGGAACGCTGGTACCCGGAAAGGGGTCCGTGGATGACTGCGTGGGAATACAAGATTATCAATATTCGCAGTGAGAACTATCGCTTGGATCCCAACGCGGCCGAGGTGATGAACCGCCTGGGCGAGGACGGGTGGGAGCTGGTGTCGATCACCTCGGTCAACTTCAAGAGCGGCGCGACCGACAACATCGCGATGGTCTTCAAGCGGCCCGCTGGCGGCTGAGCGTCCGCTCGCCACCGAGGCGCCGCCCCAGCGCCCAGCCGACGGAGAAGCCCAGCACCAGCGCCAGCCAACCGGGATGGCGGCGCGGCGATCCGCCGACCTCGGAGCGCACCGCGTCGTCGAAGCGCTGCAGCTCGCTCTCGAGTCGCTGCCGCCGGCGCGCGATCTCGAGGGCGCGGTTCATCGCCCGCTCTCGTCGTCGCTCGGGGCCGCTTCGCCGCCCAGCAGGCCGGGGACGACGTTCTGCTGCAGCCAGGCGACGTGCTCGCGGCCGCGCCGGCCGACCGTGCGGGCGGGGTTCTCGATCGTCCGCAGCCGCCAGACCCCGATGGCGGCGAGGATGCCCGCCAGCAGCAGGGCGCAACCGCACACCAGCAGCGCCGCCTGCCACCGCGCCATCTCGAGGGCGATGCGCTCGACCAGCGCCCACACCCCGAGGCCGATCGCCCAGAAGGCGAATCCGGCCGCCGCCGCCAGCAGCGCTCCGGCGACGCCGAGCCGCCGTCCCGAGCGGCCGAGGTCGTCGCCGAGCGCGGAGAGCTCCGCCGACCAGACGTCGAGCAGGGCGTTGCCCATGGAGCGCGCTCGACCGGTCCAGCCGGAGATCCACCTGGCCATCAAGGGCCGACCACGAACGAGTGGCTGAGGAAGGAGCGGGCGGCTCCCAGCTCGTCGACCACGCCGACCGCCAGGCGATGGGGCCCGCGCCGCATCCGCAACGTCACCCGGTAGGGGTAGAGCTGCTCGACCGCGGTGGCGACGTCGTCATTGGGGATCCGCAGGTCGAGCGGCACCTCGGAGACGCCGGAGGTGCCCCCCTCGGAGTCCATCGCCGCGAAGTAGACCTTGGTCTGGCCGACGTGGACGTCGCCGATCGGCACCAGTTCGAGGCGGCCGATCGGGATGCCGACCACGATGTCGACGAGGTAGTAGCGGTCCGCCTCCTCCTCGTCGGGGCGCTCGTCGGTGATCGACACCTGGACGCCGAGCGGGTTGTCCTCGAAGCCGTGCACCAGGGTCGCCATCGCGCCGTCGGTCATGCGTGCCGTCAGCGGCTTGTCGCGATATCCCTCACGATGGCGGATGCGCACCCCGCGCCGCTTCTCCTTGTCCTTGAGACGCACCTCGACCCGGTAGTAGCGACCGTCGCCGCTGTGGGCCGACACGTAGCCGAGCGAGTAGTAGGTCTGGAAGTCGGTGGCGATCTTCGACAGCCCCTTGCCGACGTCGTTGGAGTTGATCACCGCCTGGCCGCCCGTCTCCTCCGCCAGTCGCAGCAGCGGCGCCTGGAGGTTGGAGATGTAGACCGAGTCGACCCAGCCGGCGAGACCCGCCTCCCCCGCCGTCGACAGCTCGACGCTCGCCGCCCCGGAGACCCGCAGGCCGGCGGCGTCGATCGTGTAGTAGGTGACACGGTTGGCGTTCGCCTTGGCGGCGAGCGCCGTGAAGTTCCGGTTGGCGTTGAACTCCTGCGACGAGGTCAGCACCGACGTGTCGCCGAACTCGCGGTGGAGCGCCTGAAAGATGTCGTCGCCGGCGGTCGCCGGCAGCCCATCGCTGACGTAGAGCATCGCCTTGCGCCCCGGCAGGCCGGCGAGGGTGTCGATCAGCTCCTCCATCGCAGTGATGGTGAAGCTGAGGTCGTTGAACATCGACTCGGCATAGGTGCGCGCCTGCCAGTAGACCTCGTCGATGGTCTCCGCCTCGTCGATGGCGCGCAGGATGTCGCGGCGATCGGAGTCGGCGTGCACCGCGTGCCCGGTCACCCCTTCGAGCTCGAACAGCGCCCGAGCGATCAGCTCCGGATCGCTGGTGAACGGGTGGCGGTAGTTCAGGGTGCGGTCGTAGGAGACGAGCATCACCCGATCTTCGGGCGACAGCTGCTCGGTGAGGAACTCGCGCAGCCGCCGGAACACCCGGTTGCGGTTGAACGGGCGGATGTTGAAGTTGTCGATGTAGACGACCAGGTAGAGGCGCTGGTCTTCCGGGATGGCGATCGTCTCGAGGCTCTCCGGCAGGCGGTCGTCGAGCTCCAGCGCCGGCTGGGCGACCGGCCCGCCCGGCTCGGTGACGATCGGCACCCCCTCTTCGACCTTGTAGAAGTTGGTGATGGCGACCGGCCGTCCGTCCTCGAGGATCTCGAAGTCGTCGCGGGTCAGCCCGGTGATCGGGTTGCCCTGCTTGTCGGTGACGTAGGCCTCGATGTTGACGAGGTTGACGTCGACGGTGTCGAAGAAGCGTCCGCTCTGCTCCTCCGGGAGCCCCGACGGCTCCGGCTCCTGGGCGATGGCGAGGCCGGCGAACGCGGTCAGGGCGACGGCGGCCACAATTCGATCGATCGTCATGCAGTCGGTTCCTCGGCAGATTCGGCTGGAGGCCGGCTCCCCGGCTCGGGGCGGGCGTCAGACCCTCCAGCGGCGATCAGGGCTCGATCGAGACGCCGGAGGTGAGAATCCTACCACTCGCGACGTCGTGGATCGCGACCAGACCACTGTGGCTCTTGCGGCGCAGGCGGATGGGGACCGTGTACTCCCAACGATCGTCGGCGCCCGGCGGCCCCTCCGCCTCCAGCCGCAGGGGGATGACGGGGATCTCGGCGCGGTTCGCCATCTCGTCGCGGATCGCGATCCGCAGTTCGATCTCGGCCACGTAGCGCTCTCCGAGCTCGACGAAGGTGAGCTCGGACAGCGGCACCGAGACGGTCATCGGCAGCGCCATCTTGCGGAAGCCCGCCTTCTCCCAGGCGCCGAGCGTGACGTCGACGGCAGCGGCGTCGGGGATCGCCCCGAACAGCAGCGCGCTCTCGACGTTCATCGTCACCTCGGTCTGGC
>JBPEXA010000651.1:0-2948 GCA_052032135.1 Thermoanaerobaculia bacterium
ATCTCGGCGGCACCCGCCACGAGGAGGGAGCGGTGGCGGTGGTCGAGCGGCTGGCGCGGCGCTGGGCGTACGCCGACTGGCCGCACCTCCACGCCATCGACCTGCGGCCGCTGGTGGCGACCCTGCAGGAGGAGGTCAAGCCGAAGTACTGGCAGCTGGCGCTCAAGGGATTGATGCTGCTCGCCGCCGACCGGCTGGCCGACGAGCTGCGGCTGCCGGCGCTGGTGACCGGCGAGGCGGTGGGGCAGGTGTCGTCGCAGACGCTGCCCAACCTGGCGCTGCTCGACCGCGTCGTCCAGCGGCTGGTGCTGCGGCCACTGGTGGCCGCCAACAAGGACCAGATCGTCGCCACCGCGCGCCGCATCGGCACCTATGAGCTCTCCGCCGCGGTGCCGGAGTTCTGCTCGCTGGCCGCCCGGCACGCGGTGACCAAGGGGCACGCCGGCGAGTTCAGCGCCGCGCTCAAGACCCTCGACCGGCGGGCGATCGGCGCCGCGGTGGCGGCGCGCACGGTGCGCGAGGCGCGGATGCCGCAGGCGCTGGCGGGAGTGCCGGGCGCGATCGAGCTCGACGGCGGCGAGTCGGCGGTCGAGCTGCTGGCGGGGGCGACCGTCGTCGACCTGCGCTCGGCCGACGCCTACGCCGACTGGCACTGGCCGGAGGCGGTGCATCTCGACTATCCGCAGGCGCTGCGCGCCTACAAGGCGTTCGATCGCGACCTCGAGTTCGTCCTCTACTGCGAGGTCGGCTTGAAGAGCGCCCACCTGGCGGAGCTGATGCAGGCGGCCGGCTATCGCGCCCGCCACGTCCCCGCCGGCACCGCGGCGCTGCGGCGGGCGGCGACGGACCCGGCGACCCGATGATGGCGATGGGTGAGCTGCCGCCAGCGCCGCCGAGCTGCTAGAGTCGCGCCCCGCTTCCCCGCGAGGGCTCCCCCGGCCGCCACGGCGACGCGCCGCGCGACGGCCCCAGAGACGCCATGACCCCGGTTCGCTTCGCCATCAACGGTCTCGGCCGCATCGGTCGCGCGCTGCTGCGCATCGCCGCCGAGCGCCCGGAGATCGACCTGGTGGCGGTCAACGAGCTGGCGACCGCCGAGCAGCTCGCCCATCTCGTCGCCCACGACTCGCTGCACGGGCCGTTCGACGGTGAGGTCGCGGCCACGGGCGGCGTGCTGGTGGTCAACAATGCCGAGATTCGGGCGTTTCAACAACCCGAAGTGGACCAGATTCCGTGGCAGGACACCGATGCGGAGCTCGTAGTGGACGCCACCGGCCTCTGCACCACCCGCGAGCTGGCCGCCGCCCACCAGCGCCCCGGCCTCGACGACGTCCTGGTGTCGGCCAACGCCGAGGTCGACGTCACCATCTGCATCGGCATCAACGAGGAGGCCTACGACCCCCGCCGCCACCGCATCGTCAGCGGCGCCTCCTGCACCACCAACTGCGTGGCGCCGGTGGCGTGGGTGCTCGACCGCGAGTTCGGCATCGCCCGCGGCATGCTGAACACCGTCCACTCCTACAACAACGACCAGCGGCTGCTCGACTTCGCCCACCGCGACATGCGCCGCGCCCGCGCCGCGGCGCTCAACATGATCCCCACCACCACCAGCGCGGTGGCGGCGTTGGGACAGGTGCTGCCGCGGCTCGCCGAGCGCCTCCAGGGCTTCGCGGTGCGGGTGCCGACCCCCAACGTTTCGCTGATCGACCTGGTGGTCGAGCTCGAGCGGCCGGCCGACGCGGCGGCCGTCAACGCCGCCCTCGGCGAGGCAGCCGGCGGCACCCTCGACGGCGTGCTGGCGGTGACCGACGAGCCGCTGGTGTCGAGCGACTATCTGCGCTCCCCCTACTCGGCGGTGGTCGATCTGCCGCTCACCCAGGCGGTCGACGAGCGACTGGTGCGCGTCGTCGCGTGGTACGACAACGAATGGGGGCACGCCAGCCGGCTCGCCGATCTGGTGGCGATGATCGGCCGGCGGCGCCCCGACGGAGAGAGCCGATGAGCTTCCCCACCCTCGATCACCTCGGCGACCCGGCGGGGCGCCGCGTCTTCGTCCGCGTCGACTTCAACGTCCAGGTGACCGACGACGGCGAGGTGCTCGACGACACCCGGCTGACCGAGGCGCTGCCCACTCTGCGGGAGCTGTCGGCCGCCGGCGCGCGGCTGGTCCTCGCCTCCCACCGCGGCCGGCCGAAAGGGAGCCGGCAGCCGGAGGCCAGCCTGCGGCCGGTCGCCGTGGCGCTGGCGGCGCTCCTCGAGCGGCCGGTGGCGTTCGCCGACGACTGCATCGGCGAGCCCGCACGACAGGCGGTGGCGGGACTCGGTGACGGTGACCTCTGCCTGCTCGAGAACCTGCGCTTTCATCCCGGCGAGGAGGCCAACGACGACGCCTTCGCCGCCGAGCTGGCGGCGCTCGCCGAGCTCTACGTCAATGACGCCTTCGGCACCGCCCACCGCGCCCACGCCTCGGTGGTCGGCGTCGCCCAGCGCACCGACGAGCGCGCCGCCGGTCGCCTGATGGCCCGCGAGCTCGAGGTGCTGGGCGGCCTGCTCGACGAGCCGCGCCGCCCGTTCGTGGCGATCATCGGCGGTGCCAAGATCTCCGGCAAGGCCGAGACTCTGGAGAACCTGCTGCCGCGCCTCGATGTGCTGGTGCTCGGCGGCGGCATGGCGAACACCTTCCTCGCCGCTCGCGGCCACGACCTCCAGCGCTCGCTGGTCGAGAGCGAGCGCCTCGACCTCGCCCGCGAGCTCGATCGCCGCGCCGCCGACGCCGGCACCGAGCTGCTGCTCCCCGACCAGCTGGTGACCACCGACGATCTCGATCAGCCGACGCTGGTGCAGGAGGTCGACGTCGACGCGATCCCGCCGTTGCGGATGGCGGTCGACGTCGGCCCCCGCTTCTGCGAGCGCGTCGCCGAGCGGCTGGCCGATGCCGGCACCATCTT
>JBPEXA010000652.1:0-13361 GCA_052032135.1 Thermoanaerobaculia bacterium
ATCACCGGCTCGATCGGCGTCGTCGGCGGCCGCCTGCTGACCGGCCGCTTCCAGGAGGAGATGCTGGGCATCACCCACGAGATCCTGCAGCGCGGCGCCAACGCCGACTTCTACACCAACCTCGACCCCTGGCGCCCCGACCAGCGCGAGCGCTTCGTGTCGCTGATGGAGGGGATCTACGACACCTTCAAGGGTCACGTCGCCGAGGGCCGGGAGATGGACCTCGAGGCGGTCGAAGACGTCGCCGGGGGTCGTGTATGGAGCGGCACCAGCGCACTCTCCCGCGGCCTGGTCGACGAGATCGGCGGCTTCGACGCCGCTCTCGCCGCCGCCGCGGCTGCCGAGCTCGACCTCGACGACGTCCGTGTCGAGCTCCACCCGAAGCCGATCTCGCTCTTCGACCTGCTCACCCGCGGCCGCTATCGCCGCCAGCTGTTGCTCTCCTCGCTCGCCCGCTTCGCCCCCCTCGACCTCTCCCCCTACCCGCTCCGCCTGGCGCCCGAGCTCGCCACCCTCAATCGCCCCCGCTGAGGCCGTCGCGGGCGCTTGCGCGCGCCGGCCGGTGTGCTAACATCACCGCCCTCACTCGGGCGAGTTTCGTAGCACATTTCAACGGGACCACGATGCACAAGTTTTCCACAACTGTGGAAAAACAGTAAAGGTATGGATCAAGCACTCTGGAAGAGCCTCCAGGACCATCTCCGGCGGGAACTCGACCCCGAGGAGTTCAGCACCTGGTTCGCTCCTCTCACCGTGCGCTCCGAGAGCGCCGACTCGCTGACCCTGACGGCGCCCAGCGAGCGGTTTCTCCACACCCTCGAACAGAGCTACCGGCCGGCGGTCGACCGTGCGATCGGTGAGCTGCGGGGGTCCGCCTTCAAGGTCCTCTTCGCCGTCGCCGACGTCGCCCCCACCGCCGGCGCCAACGTCGTCGGCGATGCCTTCAATCCCCGCTATTCCTTCGATAGTTTCGTCGTCGGCAACTCGAATCAGTTCGCCCACGCCGCGGCACGCTCGATCGCCGACCGCCCGGCGGAGAGCTACAACCCGCTGTTCCTCTACGGTGGTGTCGGCCTCGGCAAGACCCATCTTCTCCACGCCGTCGGCCACGCCATCATCCGCAAGCACCGCGAGCTGCGCGTGATGTACCTGCCGGCCGAGCAGTTCGTCAACGAGCTGATCAGCTCCTTGCGCTTCAACCGCATGCCGGAGTTCCGCGAGCGCTACCGTTCGATCGATGTCCTGATGGTCGATGATATCCAGTTCCTCGCAAATAAAGAGCGGACTCAAGAAGAGTTTTTTCACACGTTCAATACTCTTTATACCCGGCAAAAACAAATCGTTCTTTCCTCGGACTCTTCACCCCGCGAGATCCACGATCTCGAGGAGCGTCTTCGCAGCCGTTTCGAGTGGGGGTTGATCGCCGATATCCAGCCCCCCGATCTCGAGACCAAGGTGGCGATCCTGCGCCGCAAAGCGGACCAGGAAAAGGTGTCGGTCCCCGACGACGTCGCCCTGTTCATCGCTTCACAGGTGAAGTCGAACATCCGCGAGCTCGAGGGCCGACTCAACCGGGTGATCGCCTTCGCGTCGCTGACCGCGCAGCCGGTGAGTCTCGACCTCGCCAAGGAGACGCTGAAGGACATCCTTCCCGACGGCCACCGTCGAGTGCTGCCGTCCGAGATCGTCAAGCACGTCGCCCGGCACTACGGTCTCAAGGTCAACGAAATCAAGAGCCGCAACAACTCGCGACAGATCGCATTTCCCCGCCAGGTGGCGATGTACCTGTGCAAGCAGCTGACCGATCTGTCGTTCCCCGAGATCGGCAAGCAGTTCAACGACAAGCATCACTCGACCGTCATGTACTCGGTGGAGAAGATCGAGGGCTTGCGGCGACAGGATCCCGACCTCAATCGCATGATCAAGGGTTGGATCCAGCACTTCTCCTGAGCCGGCCGCAGCGCGCGTCACGGACCGTGCCGTCACGAGCTCGACGAGCGCCTCGCGCCGACGGCGGGGCGGCGTTCGAGGGGAGCTGTGGAAGGGGCGTGGAAGACCCTGCGCACGAAGCTGCGGACGGCTTGTGGAGAGCCTCGGAGAGGCTGAGCTTCCACCACTTTTCCGCTCCTCCTCCACAACCATCCCGCTCCTCGACCCACAACACGACTATCGTCGACTTGCCCGTTAGTAGCAGGCTTTCGGACGGTTCGTCCGCGTCCTCCACACCCCTTACGACGACGACGGCTGTGCTATATTCCCGGCTCACTTCACGGAGTCGCACCCCATGGAAATCCGACTCGATCGCGCTCGGTTCCTCTCCGAGCTGACCCCGATGCAGGGCATCGTCGAACGCCGCACGACGATCCCGGTGCTGTCCCACATCCTGCTGCGCGCCGACGGCGACCAGGTGGCGCTGGCGGCGACCGATCTCGACGTCTCGCTGACCTCGTCGTGCGAAGCGGAGGTGGCCGTACCCGGAGGGGTGGCGGTGCAGGCGAAGAAGTTCATCGAGATCATCCGCTCCCTGGTCGATGACGAGGTATCGCTGCGGCTCGAGGACGACAACCGACTGGTGATCGAGGCCGGACGCTCGCGGTTCAAGATCAACGGTCTCTCGCCCGAGGACTTCCCCACCCTGCCGCTGGTGCCGGACGAGGGGGCGCAGACGATCCCCTTCGACCGTCTAAGGGGAATGATCGGCAAGGTGCTGTTCGCGGTCTCGACCGAGGAGTCGCGCTTCCAGCTCAACGGCGCGCTGTTCAAGCTCAAGGACGACGGTGTCGAGATGGTGGCGACCGACGGGCACCGGCTGGCCCTGGTGGAGAACCCGCTCGACGGCTGCCGGTCGCAGGACGGCGTGCTGGTGCCGCGCAAGGCGCTGCAGGAGCTGCAGCGCTTCGAAGGCGACGGCGATGTCGAGCTGAAGCGCAGCGAGCATCACCTCTCCTTCCAGATCGGCCGCCGCGAGCTGATCTGCCGCATCCTCGAGGGGACCTTCCCCGATTACGAGCGGGTGATCGCCAAGGACAACGACAAGGCGGTCGCCTTCGATCGTGGTGAGCTGGCGTCGGCGGTGCAGCGAGCCGCCCTCCTCACCGGCGATCGGACCCGGGCGGTGCGCTTCGAGTTCGACGACGGCATGCTGCGGGTGTCGGCGGCCAATCCCGATCTCGGCGAGGCGCGTGAAGAGGTCGCCTGCGACTATTCGGGGGACGCCTTCACTATCGGCATCAACCCCGACTACGTCGGCAACTTCCTGTCGGCGGTCGGCACCGAGAAGGTGTCGTTCGAGCTCAAGGACGAGAACTCGCAGTGCATCGGCCTGCCGGTCGACGGCAGTGATCAGCGCTATCTGTGCGTGATCATGCCGATGCGGGTCTGAACCACCGGCGGCGCGCCGGGCAGCGAGATCCGGGCTCCGGTCGACGTCTGAAATTACGCCCCGATTGCGCCCGTCGGAGGGCGCTCGGGGCGGTTCTGGGGAGCGGTGGTGCCCGTGGACTCTAAGTATCGATGAAACAAGGACTTAGGGCTTGGTTTTCGAGCCTCCTTGTGATAGCCTGAGGCGGTCGCTCGAGGGGCCCGTGGCGGAGCGCCACGACAGGAGTTCGGGCGACGTCCCCCGACATCTCAGCGAGGAGTTCGATCTTGGCCGACAAAGCGGCGCAGAGTCAGTACACGGCAGACAGCATCAAGGTGCTCAAGGGCCTCGAGGCGGTCCGCAAGCGCCCGGGCATGTACATCGGCGACACCGATGACGGGTCGGGCCTGCACCACATGGTCTTCGAGCTCGTCGACAACGCGATCGACGAGGCGCAGGCCGGTTACGCCGCCAAGGTGACCGTCACCATCCACGCCGACGGGTCGGTCAGCGTCGAGGACGACGGGCGGGGCATCCCGGTCGGCATCCACAAGGGGGAGGGGCGCTCGGCGGCCGAGGTGATCCTCACCGAGCTCCACTCCGGCGGCAAGTTCGACAGCAGCTCCTACAAGGTGTCGGGCGGCTTGCACGGGGTCGGCGTCTCGGTGGTCAACGCGCTGTCGACCGAGCTCGACGTCGAGATCCGGCGCGAGGGGAAGACCTGGCGTCAGAGCTACCGGCGGGGGGTGCCGACGGCGCCGATCAAGGGGACCGGCAGCGTCAAGTCGACGGGCACCAAGGTGCGGTTCGTCCCCGACCCGGAGATCTTCGCGGCCATCGAGTTCCGTTACGAGACGCTCGCCCAGCGGCTGCGCGAGCTCGCCTTTCTCAACAAGGGCGTGCGCATCGTGCTCCACGACGAGCGCACCGACGAGCGCGACGAGTTCCTGTTCAAGGGCGGCATCCGCAGCTTCGTCGAGCATCTGAATCGCCACAAGGCGACGCTGCACAAGAAGCCGATCCACCTCGAGGACGAGCAGGAGCGGGAAGGGGGGCTCGAGACCGCCGAGATCGCCCTGCAGTGGAACGACGGCTATCAGGAGCACACGCTCTGCTTCACCAACACGATCAAGAACCGCGACGGCGGCACCCACCTGTCGGGCTTCAAGTCGGCGCTGACGCGCACCATCAACGCCTACGCCAACAACGCCGGGCTGCTCAAGAAGCTCAAGGCCAACCTCACCGGTGACGACGTCCGCGAGGGGCTGACGGCGGTGATCTCGGTCAAGATCACCGACCCCAAGTTCTCCGGCCAGACCAAGGACAAGCTGGTCTCCTCGGAGGTCAAGGGGTGGATCGAGCAGGTGGTCAACGAGCGGCTCGGCAACTTCCTCGAGGAGAACCCGAAGATCGCCCGCAAGATCATCGACAAGTGCGTCGAGGCGGCACGCGCCCGCGAAGCGGCGCGCAAGGCGAGGGAGCTGACCCGCCGCAAGGGGGCGCTCGACGCTTCGAGCCTGCCCGGCAAGCTCGCCGACTGCTCGGAGCGCAACCCGGAGTTCGCCGAGCTCTTCCTGGTCGAGGGGGAATCGGCGGGCGGCACCGCCAAGCAGGGGCGTGATCGCAAGTTCCAGGCGATCCTGCCGCTCAAGGGGAAGATCCTCAACGTCGAGAAGGCGCGCTTCGACAAGATGCTCTCCTCGGACGAGATCAAGACGCTGATCTCGGCGCTCGGCACCGGCATCGGCAAGGACGATTTCGACGTCTCCAAGCTGCGCTACCACAAGCTGGTGATCATGTGCGACGCCGACGTCGACGGCTCCCACATCCGCACCCTGATCCTCACCTTCTTCTTCCGCCAGATGGAGGAGATCGTCCGCCGCGGTCACCTCTACATCGCCCAGCCGCCGCTCTACAAGGTGGCGGAAGGCAAGAAGCAGACCTACCTCAAGGACGATCACGAGTACCGCGAGTTCCTGGTCGAGCGCATCCGCGACCGCTTCGAGCTCGAGCTGGTCGACAACGGCACCTCCAAGAAGCTCAAGGGGGCGCGGCTGGGGAGCTTCCTGCAGCAGGTGACCGAGTTCCGGCAGGGGATGGAGCAGCTCGCCACCCGCGGGCTGCCGATGGACGCCCTGCGGGTGCTGCTGCTGCAGGGCGTCGACGGCGCGCCGGCGCTCAAGAACGAGAAGGAGATGCGCAAGGTCGCCGAGATCATCGAGGCGTCGGGCTTCCACGACGTCCGCGTCGAGAGCGACGACGACGGTCACTTCGAGCTCCACTTCGTCAGCCGGCGCGACGGCGTGGAGCGCAACGTCGTCGTCGACCGCGAGCTGGTTGCGAGGTCGCACTACCGGGCGCTGGCGCGCAACAAGGTCGGGCTCGAAGCGCTCGCTGTCGACCACTACCGGCTCCACGAAGGGGACGAGGCGAGCGACGAGATGAGCCAGGACGACGCTCTCGAGGCATTGTGGGAAGGCGCCAAGCAGCGGCTGAAGATCCAGCGCTACAAGGGTCTCGGCGAGATGAACGCCGAGCAGCTGTGGGAGACGACGATGGATCCCGAGCGTCGCCGCCTGCTGCAGGTGACGATCGAGGACGATCTGTCGGCCGACGACATCTTCTCGACCCTGATGGGCGATCAGGTCGAGCCGCGGCGCGAGTTCATCGAGCGCAACGCCCTCAACGTCACCAACCTC
Organism: Thermoanaerobaculia bacterium; assembly: GCA_052032135.1. GTDB lineage: Bacteria > Acidobacteriota > Thermoanaerobaculia > Multivoradales > JAHEKO01 > CALZKB01. The sequence goes on from JBPEXA010000652.1 coordinate 6,061, forward strand.
GACATCTGAGCCGGGAGAGGCCGCCACGATGAGCGAACACGATCGCGTGCTGCCCTTCGATCCGACCGACCAGGTCGACATCGAAGAGGAGCTCAAGAGCAGCTACATCGACTACGCGATGAGCGTCATCGTCGGCCGGGCACTGCCCGACGTCCGCGACGGTCTCAAGCCGGTGCACCGCCGGGTGCTCTACGGCATGTGGGAGAGCGGCAACACCTCCCGCCGCCCCTACAAGAAGTCGGCGCGCATCGTCGGTGACGTCATGGGTAAGTACCACCCGCACGGCGACTCGGCGATCTACGACACCGTGGTGCGGATGGCGCAGGACTTCTCGCTGCGCTACCCGATGGTCGACGGCCAGGGCAACTTCGGGTCGCTCGACGGCGACACCGCGGCGGCGATGCGCTACACCGAGGTGCGCCTCACCAAGCTCGCCGAGGAGATGCTCAAGGAGGACATCGACAAGGAGACCGTCGACTGGACGCTGAACTACGACGGCTCGCTGCTCGAGCCGACGGTGCTGCCGGCGCGGGTGCCGTCGCTGCTGATCAACGGCTCGGGCGGCATCGCGGTGGGGATGGCGACCAACATCCCGCCGCACAACCTCGGCGAGGTGATCGACGCGGTCAACGTGCTGATCGACGACCCGGACGCCTCGCTCGACCAGCTGATGGCGGCGGTGCCGGGTCCCGACTTCCCGACCGCCGGCTTCATCCACGGCCGCGCCGGGATCCGCTCCGCCTACGAGACCGGCCGCGGCGCCATCCAGATGCGGGCGCGAGCGGTGATCGAGAGCCACCGTCGCGGCGACAAGCAGTCGATCGTCATCACCGAGGTCCCCTACCAGGTCAACAAGGCGCGGCTGCTGGAGCGGATCGCCGGCCTGGTGCGCGACAAGAAGATCGAGGGCATCTCCGACCTGCGAGACGAGTCCGACCGGGACGGCATCCGGGTGGTGATCGACGTCAAGCGCGGGACGGTGCCGGAGATCCTGCTCAACCAGCTCTACAAGATGACGGCGATGCAGTCGACCTTCGGCATCATCCTGCTGGCGATCGTCGACAACCAGCCGCTGGTGCTGACGCTGCGCGAGATCCTGCAGCACTTCCTCGACCATCGGAAGACGGTGGTCGTGCGGCGCACCCGCTACGACCTTCGCAAGGCAGAGGAGCGCGCCCACATCCTCGAGGGCATCCTGAAAGCGCTCGATCATCTCGACGAGGTGATCGCCACCATCCGGGCGAGCGCGACGCCGGCCGAGGCGCGCGAGAACCTGATGGCGAACTTCGCCCTCACCGAGCCGCAGGCGCAGGCGATCCTCGAGATGCGGCTGCAGAAGCTCACCGGCCTCGAGCGCGAGAAGGTCGTCGAGGAGTACAAGGAGCTGATGCAGCTGATCGAGAGCCTGCGAGCGATCCTCGGCTCCGACGAACTGCTGCTCGACGTCATCCGCGAGGAGCTGGCGGAGATCAAGGAGGCGTACGGCGACGCGCGGCGTACCGAGATCATCGACGCCACCAACGAGATCACCATCGAGGACATGATCGCCGACGAGGAGATGGTGATCACGGTCACCAACTCCGGCTACATCAAGCGGTCGCCGCTGTCGCTCTACCGCTCTCAGAATCGCGGCGGCAAGGGGCGGATGGGAATGGTGACGAAGGAGGGGGACTTCGTCGAGCATCTCTACGTCGCTTCGGCGCACTCCTACGTGATGGTGTTCACCGAACGCGGGCGCGTCCACTGGCTGAAGGTGCACGAGATCCCGCAGATGGGGCCCGCCTCCCGCGGCAAGGCGATCGTCAACCTGCTCAACCTGGAGAAGGACGAGCGGCTGGCGACGACGGTGGCGGTGTCGGAGTTCAGCGACGATCACTACCTGATGTTCGCTACCGAGAAGGGGACGGTGAAGAAGACCGAGCTGTCGGCCTACTCGAACCCTCGCGCCGGCGGCATCATCGCCATCAACATCGACGACGACGACCGGTTGCTCGACGTCCGCACCACCGACGGCAACAACGACATCCTGCTGTCGACGGCACTCGGCTTCTCGATCCGCTTCCCGGAGGCCGATGCGCGGCCGATGGGCCGGGCGACCCGCGGCGTCCGCGGCATCTCGCTGCGCGACGGCGACCGGGTGGTGTCGATGGAGAGCCTGTCCGGCGAGGGAGAGATCCTCTCGATCGCAGCCAACGCGATCGGCAAGCGCACGCGGGTCGACGAGTACCGGCGCCAGAGCCGGGGCGGCAAGGGGATCATCAATCTCAAGGTGTCGAAGAAGACCGGCGAGGTGCTCGGCGCCAAGCAGGTGACCGACGACGACGGCATGATGCTGATCACCCAGGAGGGGAAGATCATCCGCATCAACGTCGACGGCGTGCGCATCTCGGGGCGGGCGACGATGGGGGTGAAGCTGATGGACCTCGAGGCCTCCGACCGCCTGGTGGCGATCGCCAAGCTGGCGGAGCGCGCCCCCGACGCGGACGGCGATGGCGACGGTGACGACGACGGCGAGGGCGCCGAGGCGGCGACCCCGGAGAGCGAGGAAACCGCCAACTGAGCTCGCCGGCAGCGCCGCCGGCGGGTTGACGGGATGGAGGCCTCGCCCCGCTTCTACGCCGTCGCCTGGACCTTCTACCTGGTGCTGGCGATCGCCGGGCTGCTGTGGATCGGCGTCCGCGGCGACCTGTCGCCGGCGCTGTTCGCCTCCGCCGAGCGGTGGCCGGCGGAGCTCGGCGCCGGCCTCGCCGTCGCCGGCGTGCTCGTCGGCCTCTGGCGGGTCGCTCGCCGATCGTGGGCGGCCGCCCGCCGTCTGGAGCGCCGGTTCGCCGAGCTCGTCGGCTCGATCGCCGGCGACGAGGTGTTCGCGCTCGCCGTGATGTCGGGCGTCGCCGAAGAGATCTTCTTCCGCGGCGCGGTGCAGGGCTCGATCGGCTGGCTGTGGGCGACGTTGCTGTTCACCGCCCTGCACACCGGGCCGGGGAGGGAGTTCCGGCTGTGGACGCTGTTCGCCGCCGTCGCCGGCCTGTTGTTCGCCGGGCTGTTCGCCTGGTCGGGGACGCTGCTGGCGCCGATCGTCGCCCACGCCGCCGTCAACGGCGTCAACCTCCGCCTGTTGCTGCGTTCCCCGCCGGGTGCGGCGTGAACCCTACCCGCAGCGGTCGTGAGTGGATATCGTTCGTTCCGATGATCGGCCGCCGCATCGAATGGGGGGTCACGGTGCTCGCGATGCTCGGGCTGGTCGCCTGCCGACCGCCGGAGCCCGAGCTCCCTCGCCCCCGCGACATCGTGGTGGTCCTGATCGACTGCCTGCGCGCCGACCACGTCGGCAGCTACGGCTACCATCGAGCGACCACCCCCCACCTCGATCGCGTCGCCGAGCGTGGGGCGGTCTTCGAGTGGGCGTTCGCGCAATCGCACTGGACCCGACCCTCGGTGCCGACGCTGCTCACCGGCCTCTACCCCAACGAGCACGGGCTGCTCGAGGTCGAGCGTGAGAAGGGGAAGATCGTCGGCCCGGCGCTCGCCGACGAGGTCGAGATGGTGTCCGAGGCGCTGCAGGCGGCGGGCTACGCGACCGCCCTGATCGGCGAGCAGTTCCAGCTGTCGCCGACCTTCAACCTCAACCAGGGGTTCGACCTCTACCAGAACCGCAAGGACCGGGCGCCGAACATCAACCGCAGCTATCTGCGCTGGCTCGACGGCCTGGAAGCGGGGCGCCAGAGCTTCGCCTACCTCCACTATCTCGACATCCACTGGCCGTACTGCCCACGCGGCTGGTCGAAGGGGCGCTTCGACAACGGTGAGAGCGATCTCCAGATCTGCGCCAACTGGCGCCAGCTGCGCGATGACATCCGCGCCGGCCGTCAGCAGCTCTCGGCCGCCGACGTCGATCGCATCGTGGCGCGCTACGACGAGGAGCTGCTCCATCTCGACGACTACCTGGGCACGCTGTTCGCCGAGCTCGCCAAGCGGGGGCGGTGGGACGAGACGCTGCTCGTGGTCACCGCCGACCACGGCGAGGAGTTCTTCGAGCACGGCCAGCTGGGGCATCAGGAAGGGCTGTACGACACGCTGATCCGCGTGCCGCTGATCATCAAGACGCCGGCGTCTTGGGGGTTCGAGCCGCGGCGGATCGACGACCACGTGGTCGAGCTGCGGTCGGTCGCCCCGACCCTGCGGCGCGCGGCCGGGCTGCCGGCGGGGCGCGGTGGCGGCGATCTGCTGGCGTTGATGCGCGGCGACGCCGTCGACGGCTTCACGCATGCGGTGGCGGAGAACTCCCAGGAGATCGCGCTGCGGACGCTCGACCACAAGCTGGTGGCGAAGCGAGAGAGCGGCGCGATGGTGCTCTACGACCTGATGGCCGACCCCGGCGAGACGACCGACGTCGCCGCCGAGCAGCCGGACGTGGTCGCCGAGCTCGCCGGACTGCTGCGGCGCTGGCGGTCGTCTCTGCGACCGGTCGCCGCGGTGCGTGGCGAGGTCGACGAGGGGACCGTCGAGGGGCTGCGCGACCTCGGCTACATCGAATGACGGCTGCTAGACTGCCGGCCCCCCACCCGACGGCCTCCACCCTCCGGAGCGCCCTATCGACGACGGAGGCGAGATGACCACCGACAGCCAGGATGTCCTCGATCGCATCGATCGCGAACGCCAGCAGTACCTCGAAGAGCTCAAGGACTACATCCGTATCCCGTCGATCTCGACCGATCCCGACCACCGCGAGGAGGTGCTGCGCTGTGCCGATTTCGTGCTCCAGCGGATGGTCGACGCGGGTCTCGACGCTGAGCTGATCGAGACCGACGGCTACCCATTGGTCTACGGTGAATGGTCGGGAGCCCCCGGCCGCCCGACGTTGCTCTTCTACGGCCACTACGACGTCCAGCCGGTCGATCCGGTGGAGCTGTGGCGCCACGATCCGTTCGAGCCGACCGAAGAGGGCGATCACCTCGTCGCGAGGGGCGCCACCGACGACAAGGGACAGTCGTTCGCCCAGCTGAAGGCGGTGGCGGCGACCCTCGCCGAGCGCGGCACGTTGCCGGTCAACGTCAAGTTCCTGGTCGAGGGGGAGGAGGAATCGGGCGGCGAGGCGATCGAGCGCTTCGTTCGCGAGGACGGCGGCGAGCGCCTCGCCTGCGACGCGGTGGTGGTCTCCGACACCTCGATGTTCGGCCCCGGTCAGCCGTCCCTGCTCTACGGCCTCAAGGGCCTGCAGTACATGCAGATCACGGTGCGGGGGCCGAATCGCGATCTCCATTCCGGCGTCTTCGGCGGCGCGGTCGCCAACCCGGCCAACGCCCTGGCGCACATCATCAGCCGGCTGCGCGACGCCGTCACCGGCCGCATCCTCGTCCCCGGCTTCTACGAGCGGGTCAAGCCGCTCGAGGAGTGGGAGCGGCGGGAGTTCGCACAGCTGCCGTTCGACGAGGACGCCTATCGCGAGGAGCTCGGCATCGACGCCGTGTTCGGCGAGGAGGGGTTCTCGACCCTGGAGCGCGCCTGGGCGCGCCCGACCTGCGACGTCAACGGCATGTGGAGCGGCTACCAGGGTGAAGGGGCGAAGACGGTGCTGCCGGCGGAGGCCGGCGCCAAGGTGTCGATGCGGCTGGTGCCCGATCAGCGGCCCGAGGAGATCGCCCGACTGTTCACCGACTACGTGGAATCGATCGCTCCGGTGGGCGTCACGGTGGAGGTCGCCGATCTCCACGGCGCTCGTCCGGTGCTGGTCGACATCGACGGGCCGCTGGCGGAAGCGGCGATGGCCGCTCAGGAGGACGTCTGGGGCAAGGCACCGTTCAAGATCCGCGAAGGGGGATCGATCCCCATCGTCGGCACCTTCTCCGAGGTGCTGGGCAAGCCGATCCTGCTGGTCGGCTTCGGGCTCCCCGACGACCGCCTGCACTCGCCGAACGAGAAGTTCAACATCAGCCACTTCTACAACGGCATCCGCACCATCGTGCGGCTGCTCGATCGCGCCGGCGCCGCGGCGTGAGCGTCGAGGTCGAGCTCAAGTTCCCGCTCGCCGACCCCGAAGCGCTGCGAGCGCAGCTGGCGGAGCTGGGGGCGCGACCGCGCCACGACGAGACGTTCGAGGACAACGAGATCTGGGACCGCGACGGCGACCTCGCCGGCCGCGGCTGCCTGCTGCGGCTGCGCACGACCGGCGGCGAGCTGCGGCTCACCTTCAAGGGGCCGGCCGAGCTCGATGACGGCGTCAAGCGGCGCGTCGAGCACGAGACGGTGGTCGGCGACGGCGAAGCGCTGCGACGGCTGCTCGCCGCTCTCGGCTACGCGCCGGTGCGCCGCTACCAGAAGTTCCGGGAGAGCTGGTCGCTCGACGGCTGCGAGGTGGTGATCGACCGCACGCCGATGGGCACCTTCACCGAGTTCGAGGGCGAGCGGGCGGTCGAGCTCGCCGAGCGTTGCCGCTTCGACCGCCGCGCAGCGCTCGGCGGCTCCTATCTCGATTTGTGGGAGGAGCATCGGCGGGCGACGCCGGCGGCCCCCGCCGACATGGTGTTCGAGCCAGCGTCGAGCGATGGGTGAGCCGCGCCTGCGGGCGGTCGTGCTGGCCGCCGGCCACGGCATGCGGCTGCGGCCGTTGACGGACGTGCTGCCGAAGCCGCTGCTGCCGGTGCTCGGCCGGCCGGTGGTCGACCACACCCTGGCGGCGCTGGCGGCGGCCGGCTGCGAGGCGGCGGCGCTCAACCTGCACCATCTCGGCGACCAGATCCGCGAGACGTTCGGCGGTGCGTACCGCGGCATGCGGCTGGTCTACTCCCGGGAGTCGCAGCTGCTCGGCACGCTGGGAGCGATGGGGCCGCTGGCGAGCTTCGTCGCCAAGGCCGACGAGCTGCTGGTGGTCAACGGCGACAGCCTCTGCCGCTGGCCGCTGACCCTCTTGCTGCGGCGTCACCGCGGCTCCGAGGCCGACGCGACGCTGATGTTGACGACTCGCGCCGATCCCGACCGCTTCGGGGGCGGCGTGGTGGTCGATCGCGACGACGCCATCCGCTCGCTGCGCGGTCGGCCGGCAGGAGAGCGTGAGCGCCGGCGGGTGTTCGCCGGCGCCCACGTCTTCGCCCCGCGGCTGCTGCGCCGCTCGACGGTGCCGCTCGGTGAGCAGCCCGCCGACTTCGTCGAGCATCTCTACGAACCGGTGATCGCCGCCGGGGGCCGCCTGGGCGGCTTCGAGAGCGGCCGTCACTGGCACGATCTGGGGACTCCGGAGCGCTATCGGGCGGCGGCGCTCAACTGGGGGCTCGGTCGCTGGCCGCGGCGGTTCTGGAGAAGCAACT
>JBPEXA010000653.1:0-1584 GCA_052032135.1 Thermoanaerobaculia bacterium
AGACGGCCGGCCGCAAGGCCGGCGCCCCCGCTAGCGCTGCAGGAAGGTGACGAACTCGGCGAGCCGGGTCGCCGTCGCCTCGCGCCCGATCACCTCGACGACGTCGAACAGCGGCGGCCCCGCCTTGGCGCCGGTGAGCGCCATCCGCACCGGATGGATCAGGTAGCCGGCGTTGACCTCGAGCTCGGAGGCGAGATGGCGCAGCTCGTGCTCGAGGCTCTCGAGGTCGAAGCTCTCCATCGCCGCCCAGCGCGCCGCCAGCTCCTCGAGGTCGGCGGGTAGCCCCTCCTGCTCGCGGAACTTCTCGGTCGCCTCGGTGCGGTAGTCGAGGCGGTCGGCGAAGTAGGGCACCGCCAGCTCGGCGAGCTCGGCGAGCGTCTTGGCGCGGGTGCGCAGCAGATCGACCACCCTCTCGAGGTGGGCGCGGTCGACCACCGTCAGGCCCGCCTCGACCAGGAAGGGTTGCCCGTGGCCAAGGATCTCGGAGAGCGGCAGCGACGACATGTACTGGGCGTTCATCCAGGCGAGCTTCTCGGGGTCGAACACCGCCGCCGAGTCGTTGAGGCGCTCGACGGTGAAGGCGTCGATCAGCTCGTCGCGCGACATCACCTCGCGCTCGTCGCCCGGGTTCCAGCCGAGCAGCGTCAGGTAGTTGTAGAGCGCTTGCGGCAGGATCCCCTGGTCGCGGAACTCCTCGACCGACACCGCGCCGCTGCGCTTCGACAGCCGCTTGCGGTTCTGGCCGAGGATCATCGGCAGGTGGCCGAAGGTCGGCACCGCCGCCCCGAACGCCTCGAACATCGCGATGTGCTTGGGGGTGTTCGAGAGGTGGTCCTCGCCGCGCAGGACGTGGGTCACCTCCATGTCGATGTCGTCGGTGACCACCGACATGTGGTAGGTCGGCGTGCCGTCGGAGCGCAGCACGATGAAGTCGTCGAACACCTCGGGCGCGAACTCGACCTCGCCGCGGACGACGTCGTCGAAGCGGATCGGCTCGCTCGGCATGCGGAAGCGCACCACCGACGGCTCTCCCGCCTCGGCGCGGCGCGCGATTTCGGCATCGGTCAGCGGGCTGCGCCCCTCGCGGTAGCGGAAGGTCTCACCGTCGGCCTGCAGGCGCTGGCGCTCGGCGTCGAGCTCGTCCGGCGTCTCGTAGGCGCGGTAGGCGTGGCCGCCGTCGAGCAGCTCTCGGGCGCGCTCGGTATGGCGCTCGAGGCGCTCGCTCTGCAGGAACGGGCCCTCCTGCCACTCGACGCCGATCCACTCCAGCGCCTCGGTGATCTGGCGCGTCATCGCCTCGTCGGAGCGCTGGCGGTCGGTGTCCTCGATGCGCAGGATGTTGACGCCGTCCGACTTGCGGGCGAGCAGGTCGTTGTAGATCGCCGTGCGGGCGCCGCCGACGTGGAGGAAGCCGGTGGGGGATGGGGCGAAGCGGAGGCGCATGGGTTGTGGTCGCTGCCTCTCCTTGCCTCGATGAACGGTTGGACGTTGGCGGAGAGGGAGGGGCGCCGGCCTGCGGCCGGCCGTCTGGCTACGCCAGCCGGAGGACGCCTTTTGTTGTCGGGCGCGCCATCCGGCGCACAC
>JBPEXA010000654.1:0-4392 GCA_052032135.1 Thermoanaerobaculia bacterium
TCACCGCATCTCCCCTTCCAGCTCGCGGACGGCGCGACGGACGTGCCGCGCCTGCAGCTCACGGGTCTGCGCCACGTAGCCGCACAGCAGTGTCTTGTCGCACACCGCGTTGATCAGCCTCGGCACCCCCCGAGCGTAGCGGTGCACCCGGCGGACCGCCCCCTTGGTGAAGACGGGCGGCCGCTGCGAGCCGGCGATCGTCAACCGATGATGGATGTAGTGACCGGTCTCCGCGAGCTTCAGCGGTCGCAGGTGATAGCGGACGGTGATCCGCTGCCGCAGCTGCTCGAGCTGCTGGAGGTGGTCGCGCAGCTCCGGCTGGCCGATGAGGATGATCTGCAGCAGCTTGCGCTGGTCGGTCTCGAGGTTCGACAGCAGCCGGATCTGCTCGAGGGCGCCGACGGTCAGCGCCTGCGCGTCGTCGACGATCAGCACCACGTCGCGCTGGGCGCGGAACTGGTCGAGCAGGAAGCGGTTGAGACGCTCGAGCAGCTCGACGCGGTCGGTCGAATCGGCGTCGAGGCGGAACTCCCGCAGGATCGTCCGCAGCAGCTGGGTGTTGTTCATCCGCGGGTTGAGCACCAGCGCGGTCTCGAACTGATGGCCGTCGAGCTGCTGGAGGAGCGAACGGCAGAGCGTCGTCTTGCCGGCGCCGATCTCTCCGGTGATCTGGATGAACCCCTTGCGCTCCCGCAGCCCGAACAGCAGGTGGTTGAACGCCTCGCGGTGCTTCTCGCTGAAGAAGAGGAAGCGCGGGTCGGGGGTGATGTTGAACGGCGGCTCGCGGAAGCCGTAGAAGTCGTAGTACACGCAGCCAGGTCCGCTTCCAACGAGAAGACATCAGTCTAGCAGGGGTGCGCGGGGCGCTTGCGCCCCTACCGGTGCACGGTCATACTGGCGAGGAAGCCCACCATCAAAGTAGCAACGAGGTCGGAGGTTGCCATGCGCAAGATCGGTCTTGCAGGGGCCACGCTGCTCCTCGCCTGCAGCGTGCTCGATGCCCAGAGGTTCACCACTCCGCCGCCGGCCAAGAAGGACACCGTGCGCGCCTCGATCCCCGAAGGTACCGGGACGGTGCAGTACGATCCCGGAGCGCCGGCGGACGGGTTCCCGGTGGGGTCCTTCTCCTTCAACTACTTCGGCAACCGGTTCGATACCCGCAACGGCGTGCCGCTGAGCCCCGGCACCGTGACCGGGGTCTCGTTCTATGCCGGGAACCCGGGGACGCTGTACCCGACCCACATCGCGGTCTTCGGACGTCTCGGAGCGACGCTCAGCAACTACGCCTTCGTCACCGGGGTGGCGCCGCTCACCTTCAACGCCTTTCCGGTCAGCTTGTCGTTCAACAGCACCCTCTTCGCCGGGATCCTGGCGCGGACCTACGGCAACGGGGGCGTCTTCGGCAGCGTTGGCGCCCGCTCGGCCTCGACCAACGGGCAGGGCTTCCACGGCGTTCAGCGCGCGTTCTACCCGGCGACGACGAGCAGTCTGACCGGGACCAACATCATGCTCCGCCTGTCGGGCACGCTGATCGTGCCGGTCGAGCTGCAGGAGTTCGACGTCGAGTAGGTCGCCGCGGCGCCGGATCCGCGCTCACGGGTCTCGACGGACTTTCCCCTAGCTCGCCCGCGCGTCAGAAGGCGCCGACGGCGCGCAGGAAGACGAGGGCGATCGCCAGCGGCACGACGTAGCGCAGCACCACCAGCCAGCCGGCGTAGAAGCCGGCCCATCGCGAGCCGCTGGTGAACTCCGCTCGCCGCAGCTCGGCCGGCATCTTCCAGGCGACGTAGAGCGCCATCCCCATGCCGCCGAGCGGCAGGCTCCAGTTGGAGGCGAGGTTGGCGACGAGGTCGAACCAGTTGCTGCCGACCGCCGCCGCCATCCGCTCGCCGAACAGCGCCGTCGAGCCGGAGAGGGCGGAGGGGATCGCCAACGCCGCGATCCCCGCTCCCGCGAAGACGGTCGCCCGGCCGCGCGACCAGCCGCGCTCGTCGATCCAGTAGGCGGTCGCCACCTCGAGCAGGGAGATCGCACTGGTCAGCGCCGCCACCACCAGCAGGGCGAAGAAGACCGTCGACAGCAGCGCGCCGGCCGGCATCTGGGCGAAGGCGATCGGCACGCTGGCGAAGATCAGCCCCGGCCCCTGGGTCGGCTCGAGACCGTGGCTGAAGGTGATGGGGAAGATCACCAGGCAGGCGAGCAGCGCGATCATGGTGTCGAGGCCGGCGATCGACAGCGACATTCCGGGGACGTCGGCGTCCTTGCTCAGGTAGGAGCCGTAGGTCAGCAGACCGCCCATCCCCAGGCTGAGGGTGAAGAAGGAATGGCCGAGCGCCTCGATCACACCGCCCCCGGTCAGCTGATCGGCGTGGAGGCCGAAGACGAAGCCGAAGGCGCGGCCGAAGCCGTCGAGGGTCGACGCCCGCACCAGCAGCACCAGCAGCAGCAGCAACAGGCCCGGCATCAGGATCCGCGACCACCGTTCCAGCCCTTCGCGAACGCCGCGCCAGACGACGGCGACGGTGAGCGCCATGAACGCCGCCGTCCACCAGAGGTTGAGCGGCGTGCTGGCGTGGGTGGCGGCGAAGGTGGCGCCGATCTCGTCGGGCGAGCGGCCGGCGAGCGCGCCGCGGGCGGAGAGCACCGTGTAGTACATCGCCCAGCCGGCGACCACCGCATAGAACGACAGCACCAGGTAAGCGACGACGACGCCGAGACCGCCGAGCGCCTTCCACGGCGTCCGCGGCCCGTCGAGCGTCTTGAAGGCGGTCACCGTCGACTGCTGCGCGGCACGGCCGATGAGGATCTCGCCGACCATGATCGGCAGCCCGACGACGGCGATACAGCCGAGATAGAGCAGCACGAAGAGACCGCCCCCGTTCTCGCCGGTGATGTAGGGGAAGCGCCAGATGTTGCCGAGGCCGACGGCGGAGCCGGCCGCCGCGAGCACGAAGCCGGTCTTCGACGCCCAGGCGCCGCGGTGCGAGGTGTCGGCCATCATCCCCTCCTCAGCGGTACGATGCCGGGCACTATAGCAGCGGCCGGGCGGGCGATCGGCCGCGGGAAGGAGCGCCGCGATGGCGGAATGGATCGGTTCGGTCGGCGTCGGCCTGTTGCTGACGGCCTTCGTGCTCAACCTGACGGGGAGGGTGACGGCGGGGGGCCGCCTCTACCAGGCGCTCAACCTGGCGGGAGCGGCCCTCGCCTGCTGGGCGTCGTGGCGCATCGACTACCTGCCGTTCGTGCTCCTCGAGGGGACCTGGGCGGTGGTGGCGCTGGTGGCGCTGCTGCGCCCGCCGCCGGCGGTGGCCGGCAGCCACGTGGGGTAGAGTCTTCCGCCATCAGGAGGTCCGACATGTCACGATTCGCCGCTCTCAGGCTCTTCGCCTTCGCCATCTTGGTCGTGCCGCCCGCCGCCACCACGGCCGGTGATTTCGCCGACGGTCTGTCGATCGACGGCGGCGGCCACGTGCTCTCCCAGCGCGAGCGGGTCGAGCCGGTCAACCGGATGCTCGACGAGCGCCTCGAGGCGCTGTTGCCGGCGCTGATGCGCGAGACCGGCATCGAGATGTGGCTGGTGATCAACCGCGAGTACGCCGAGGACCCGGTCTACTTCACGCTGGTGCCGCGGCCGTCGTTCGCCGCCCGTCGCACCACCATGCTCGTCTTCCACGACCTCGGCGCCGACGACGGTGTCGACCGGCTGACGGTCAACCGCTACCCGCTCGGTCCGCCGTACGAGTCGGCGTGGGAGGGGGGCAACCTCGACGATCAGTGGCGGGCGCTCGGCGAGCTGATCGCGGATCGCGATCCGGCGACGATCGGCGTCAACGTCAGTCGCGACTGGCCGGTCGCCGACGGGCTGACCGCCTCTCTGCGGGACCGGCTGATGGGGGTCCTCACTCCCGAGCTGCGCGAGCGGGTGGTCAGCGCCGAGGCGCTCGCCGTCCGCTGGCTGGAGACCCGCAGCCCGCTCGAGCTCGAGGTCTATCCGCAGATCGTCGGCCTCGCCCGCGGCGTCATCTCGGAGGCGTTCTCGAACCGGGTGATCACCCCCGGCGTCACCACCACCGACGACGTCGCCTGGTACATCCGTCACCGCTTCCACGAGCTCGAGCTCGACCCGTGGTTCCAGCCGTACGTCAACGTGCAGCGCCCGGGAGCGGCCTGCGACGAGAGCTCGCCGTTCTGCGGCACCTCGGGCGTCATCCGCCGCGGCGACGTCCTCCACACCGACGTCGGCATCTGCTACCTGCGACTGTGCACCGACACCCAGGAGATGGGGTACGTGCTGCGGGCGGGCGAGACGTCGGTGCCGGACGGTCTGGTCGAGGCGCTGGCGGTCGGCAACCGCTGGCAGGATCACCTGACCGGCGCCTTCGAGACCGGCCG